>JAURZE010000009.1 GCA_030653545.1 Nitrospira sp.
CTAGTGTGGTGTCTCAATCATGGCTTTACAATGCTTGATCTTCTTCAGAATGTCGTCGACGGTTTTGGTCCACACGAACGGCTTGGGGTTCTTGTTATTGAGCCGAATGAACTCGTCGATCGCCGCAACCAACTCCGGCACGCTCGTGAAGACACCTCGTCGAATGCGCTTGCGCGTAATCTCACCGAACCACCGCTCGACGAGGTTCAGCCACGAGGCACTCGTCGGGGTAAAGTGCAGATGAAAGCGTGGATGTTTCACCAGCCACGTCTTGACCTTGGGATGGTTGTGGGTCCCGTAATTGTCCAGAATCAAGTGGAGGGCGTGCCCTGGCGACGTGTCGCGGTCGATGGTGCGCAGGAACTTCAGAAACTCCTCGTGGCGATGACGCGGATAACAGGTGCCGATCACGGTGCCGTCGAGCACATTGAGCGCCGCGAACAGGCAGGTGGTGCCGTGGCGCTTATAGTCATGCGTCATGGTGCCGCATCGCCCCTTCTTCATCGGCAAGCCCGGCTGTGTCCGATCCAACGCTTGGACCTGCGATTTTTCATCCACGCACAACACCACCGCCTTGTCCGGGGGATTGAGGTAGACACCCACCACATCTGTCAATTTCTCCACAAACCGCTTGTCCTTCGACAGCTTGAACGTTTCGATCCGGTGCGGTTGCAAACCGTGCGCGTCCCAGATCCGGGCCACGCTGGCATGGCTGACGCCCTGGGCATGTGCCATGGTCCGCGTGCTCCAGTGGGTCGCATCTGGCGGCGTCGTGTGCAGGGTGGCCTCCACGATGGCTCGGACTTTTCGGGGCGACAGGCGGTGGGCACTGGGCCCATGCGGGGCATCCTCGGACAGACCCGACGGTCCCGCGTCGTGGAACCGTTTCCGCCACAGCAGCACGGTGGGACGCGAGGTCTTCAAGCGATGGGCAATCGCGTTATTGGCGAGCCCCTCGGCCGCCAGCAGGCAGATCCGCGACCGCAGCACAACCCTCTGGGGACTGGTCTTCGCCCGCATCCACGCCTCCAACGTCTGTTTCTGTTCTCCCGTCATCGGCAACGAGTCGGTTGGTTTCCACATACCCCAGACGATACCAGAACCAACCAATATTGGAAAGATATTACTGAGACACTACACTAGATTCCTCAAACTTTCTCAGGAGTACCACGTGTACGATCTACGCCAGTTACGGGACCATCTCGACTCAATCCGCGAACGCCTCGGCCGTCGGGGAACCGACGTCCCTTGGGACACCATGAAGACGCTGGTTGATGAGCGTCGCAATCTGACCATGCAGGTCGAACAGCTCCGGAGCGACCTTAAAAAAGGCTCTGACGAGGTTGCCAGACTAAAGCGCGCCAAGGAGCCGGCAGACGAAGCGGTCGCCGCCATGAAACAGGTCGGGGATCGGATCCGTGAAATGGAAGGCACCCTGCGTGGCGCTGAAGAATCACTGGCCGATTTGAATTTGCGCATTCCCAACGTCCCGCACGAATCAGTCCCCCCAGGACAGGATGCCTCGGATAATGTCGAGATCCGTCAATGGGGCACCCGCCCCTCCTTCGATTTTCAGGCGAAACCCCATTGGGAGCTCGGCGAGGCTCTCGGCATTCTCGATTTCGACCGGGCATCCAAGCTCGCCGGCGCCCGTTTTGCCGTCATGACCGGCGCCGGAGCCCAACTTGAACGCGCGCTCATCAACTACATGCTCGACCGCCATACGACACAGCACGGATACCGGGAAGTGCTCCCTCCCCTGCTGGTCAATCGGGCGACGATGACCGGCACAGGGCAACTCCCCAAGTTTGAGGAAGATCTGTTCCGTCTGAAAGACGAAGACTATTTTCTCATCCCTACCGCTGAAGTGCCGCTCACGAATCTCCACCGGGATGAATTGCTGGACGAAGACGTATTGCCGATTCGTTATACCGCCTATACGCCCTGCTTCCGCCGCGAAGCCGGATCCTACGGAAAAGATACCCGCGGCTTGATCAGACTCCATCAGTTCAACAAAGTCGAACTCGTCTCGTTTTGCTCTCCCGACCAGTCACAGGCTGAACTCGAACGACTCACCGGCCATGCGGAGAGCATTTTACAAGGACTAGGATTGTCTTACCGTGTCGTGACGCTCTGCTCGGGAGACATGGGATTTTCAGCGGCGAAGACGTACGACATCGAAGTCTGGCTGCCCTCTCAACAGCACTTCCGTGAAATCTCCTCCTGTAGCAACTTTGAGGGATTTCAGGCCCGTCGAGCCAATATTCGGTATCGCACCAGGGGCAACAAGAAAGACTCTAAGACAGAGTTCGTCCACACGTTGAACGGATCGGGACTCGCAGTTGGCCGGACGCTGCTCGCGATTTTGGAAAACTACCAGCAAGCGGATGGGAGCATTGTCGTTCCTGCGCCGCTCCGCCCCTATATGGGAGGGCTTGACTGCATCAGAAAGTAGTGCGACATATCTTCCTACGGCTCGGAGGGGTGACGGAGCGGCCGAACGTGCCAGTCTTGAAAACTGGAGATGGGGCAACCTATCCGCGAGTTCAAATCTCGCCCCCTCCGCCATATACCCATCGGACAGTCACAACCTCCCCATCACGCCTCCACTCACATCTCCATTGCATCCGATCACTTAACTCATCATAGGAATCAGCGCCCCACTCACAATCGAATCCATACCATTAATATTTCAATCGCAAACTATTGATATAGCTATGCAATAAATAATCTGAAGCGCCAAAGTATGAACTGCGGAATTCTAACCCATCTCCCTCTTTCGGTTGGTGCACTCCTACCTCTACGGTATTTCCAGTCCGCACGGCCTCGCCTATCCTGACACCACCTGCGCACAGCGGACACGACATCAGGAATAGCCCGGGACAAGGAGGCAGCACATGCAAAAACAAGTCGGCAAGATCGGAGCCATTCGCCGAGAGATCCGAGGCAAAGCCTGCACATCTTGCGGCGGGCACATCTATCAAATAGTCCTTCGCTCGTCGCTTACCCCGGAAGACGCGACACTCTTTGCGCGGTGCACCCATTGTCACCACCCCAGAGGCATCGACAAAGATTTCGGAAAAGTGCTTTGGATGTAGCGAGTTGCCCTCAACACAGCATACGCACCACTGGAGACAGATCCATGCCTTTGACACGATGGACTCAGTATCGGCAAGCACGCGCTCAAAAGAAAAAAGCCCTGCACATGCTCGCGCTCAGCGGCGTGGTTCGTCCAAGCACCGTTGAACTTCGCTATACAACCCCTCTCTCCCATATTTCAGTGGAGCCTTTGTGTGAGGAGCAGACGCCCATCATTCCGGATGCAGCCGCGCCTGCCATCTCCACCCTTCTCCTACATTCGGCCGAGGCGACTCAGCTGGCGCATCATCTCTGTTCGACAGCCGTCAGCTTTCTCGCCAAATCCAGACGGCACATCCAAAGTCTTCAGTGGGACACCAGAAGCGCCGCATGACCCGGCTAAACTTTTAACCCGACGGCCGAGACCTTTCACTTGTACCTCCTGCACCGGCTGAGGTAATATCAGCCCGCTCGTGAGCGACGTAACCGCGCTGACGACTCTGCCCGCCTGCGGACAGACCCCTATGCAACTGGTCGTGGAGAGGTGGCCGAGTGGCCGAAGGCAACGGTTTGCTAAACCGTCGTAGGGAGAATATCCTTACCGAGGGTTCAAATCCCTCCCTCTCCGCCATCCAGCGCGCCGGCCATCAGTCCTAACCAATCAACCGGCTGGCTCCAATCATCCCTGCAACTCCCCCACTCAATTCTTTCCTGTTGTGCGGAGCACCTTCATATCGTAAGGTAAGATTCGTCGACCGTTCCCACCGCCACCATCAAGAAAGGATGACTCATGCGCATGTTCGCAGTATTTGCCGTAATCATTGCCCTGCTGGCCGGCCCATCGGCGTTTGCCGCATCGGGAGAGCCGACGAATGACGACCAAAAAACGCTGTACGCTCTCGGCCTGGCTATCAGCCAATCGCTTGGCACCTTCGCCCTGTCCGAATCGGAGTTGGATTTCGTCAAGTCCGGCCTCACCGATGGTGCCTTGAAGCGCGCACCAAAAGCCGATCTTCAAACATTCGGCCCGAAAATTCAGCAGCTCCAGCAAGCCCGGGCAGCCGTGGTTGCGGACGCGGAAAAGAAAGCCGGCGCAACCTATCTCACGAAAGCCGCAGCTGAAAAAGGCTCCACAAAGACGGAGTCCGGAATTGTCATCACCGCGATCAAGCCAGGAACCGGCGCCACACCAAAACCGACCGATACCGTCAAGGTGCATTATCATGGCACCCTGCTCGACGGCACCGTCTTCGACAGCTCCGTGAAGCGCGGCGAGCCGGCCACATTCCCCTTGAGCCAAGTGATCAAGTGCTGGACGGAAGGCGTGCAGCAAATTAAGGTCGGCGGCAAGAGCCGTCTGGTTTGCCCGGCCAATCTAGCCTACGGCGATCGCGGATCACCACCCGCCATCAAGCCTGGCGCCACGCTCATCTTTGAAGTGGAACTGCTGGAAATCGTCGCCGCGAAATAACAACTGCGGTATTCACGGGGCGGTGACTTGAGTGATGAGTCGCCGCCCCGACAAACCCTCGAAAAGTTCGCACGATCCGTTCAATTGGCCTTGACCCAATCACGGCTTCTGCGGTATCGTCCACCACTTTCCAGAAGTGAGTCCCCGTGTCGTGCCGAGGGAGCTCAGTTGGTAGAGCACAGCCCTGAAAAGGCTGGTGTCGACAGTTCGATTCTGTCCCTCGGCACCACATCCCCTTCAAAATACTACTGAAATCCAGCTTCATTCGGTCCCTTCCAAAAGTCACGATTTCAGCATTTTTCAGCCCGTTTCGCCCGATTGGTTGTCCAAATGGTTGTCCAAGACCATGGGCGGCAAACCAGCTCCCAGGGCTTAGAGACGATCATTTTTCAGGCTCTACAATACCCCACTTCAAACCCCGATTCACTTTTCAGCTCCACTCCCTCCTCGTCACTCCCCCTAATCATCAGCACAACACACCGTAGCCCCCAATCGCCGACTGAAATTCCATCGCATGCTGTGCTTTACCTCATCGAGAATCATTGTCATGACACTGTCTTGACAATGATTCATTCGTGGGCTACCTTCAATAACCAAGAGAGGTGACACGATGGCCGTACGCGCCGTTCGCAGTGAGAAACTGGATCTTCGGCTGAGTTCCTCAGATAAACGGATACTGGAAGCAGCGGCATCTGTTTCCAGTCGGTCGGTGAGTGACTTTGTCCGTGAAAGTGCACTGGCCCGCGCTGATGAAACTCTGGCGGATCGTCGCACCTTCCTGCTGAGCAAAGCGCAATGGGCTGAGTTTCAGACGGCGCTCGATGCTCCCACTCGCCCCCTCACTCGCATGAAAGAACTCCTGACTAAGCCAGGATTCTTTGACGTCCCCCCTCTTCACCGCACAACAAACAAGCGGTGACTCGAAAGATCGAAAAGCTTCAGCGACATCACACCGTTGATACGTTCGACTGTGGGCGGGAAGATCTGAATCGTTTTCTCCAGCAATACGCCCTCCCCAATCAACACAGCGGAGGATCTCAAACCTATGTGGGGGTGGTCGACGACACCGTAGTCGGCTATTACGCACTCGCGGTGGGATCGGTTGAACAAGACATTGCCCCGGAACGATTAAAGAAGGGACTCGCAAAACATTCCATTCCGATCATGCTGCTTGCTCGGTTAGCTGTAGACCTCCACTGGCAAAAACAAGGCGTGGGTGCCGCGCTCTTGAAGGATGCGGCGCTACGGACGCTGCAGGCCGCGGATATTGCCGGAATCCGTGCCTTGGTGGTCCATGCCAAAGATGAGGTGGCGAAGCAGTTCTACGAGCGTTTCGATTTCCTCCCTTCCCCAAGCGATCCGTTACATCTCTTCATGCTCCTCAAAGATCTTCGAAATCTCGTCTCGTAGGACGCTCTCTCATCAAGACCGTCGCGACCAACCTCTCTCCCCGTTTCTATTCACCACGGCAAATCGCCGGGGCAGGTCAAAGGACAGAAGCTGACGCTCGCCGACTTCTGCCGGCTTCCCGCCAACGAGGATCCCGACGATCGTGGCGGGCAGTTTTGGCAATATCTGGTCGCCAATCGCGCGGGTAACACCAGGAATCGGCATCGGGACATTCTGAAGAACCAGATCCTCCCGCACTTCGGACGTTATCGCTTCGATGACCTGGAACCGGAGCACATTGAGATCTGGAAACAGCAGCGGCTCGAGGAAGTTGAACGCGCCACGGTCTTAAAGGAACTGCATTGCCTGTCGGCCGTCTTTCGCGTCGCACGCAAAGTGTACCGCTACACAAGTCAGAATCCCGTGGCCGACATCGAAAAGCCGACCGTGCCCAAGCGGAAGAAACAGATTCCGACGCCCGACGAGTTCAAAGCGTTCTTGAACGCCGCAGGCCTGCTCACGCCCCACTACTACCCGTCATTCTTAACGGTTTACCAGGGCGGGCTCAGGATTGACGAAGCGCGGCATTTAGAACCATCTGATGTGGATGAGCAAGAGAACGTCTTGCACATTCGCGTGAAGAAAGGGTGGAGTCCCAAAGACCAAGAGGATCGGGACGTCCCCCTCGTCGAGCCGATGCGGACCGTGCTGCTGACGCTAAAACAGCAGAATCCGCAGGCCCGCTGGCTCCTCCCCCGCGGCGACACACGCACCTATACCTGTCAACGCTGCGGCGGACCCACCACGCACATCGGCAATCTCCGGACAGCCATCCTGGCGCTCGCCAAGGCCGCCGGGATCTCCAAACGCATGACGCATCACATCCTGCGGCACTGTAATTCCACCCACAATCGCCAACTGGGCGCCAAAGACTACGAGGTCATGGAATTGCTGGGCCAGCAGTCTACGAAAGTCCATACGATCTACACACACGCGGAATGGGAGAATATCGTAGCGGCAACTGAACGGTTGGGGAATTCAATTGGGGGAGACGGGTTGTCCGCATGGTTGTCCACGCGGGCCCGCGGGACTGAAACGTCAGAGTAATTGGAGCCTTAGACCGACAACATCAGCCGGGCAAGGGCTGGGTAGAGTAGGGCTCTGAGAGATCACCATCGTTCAAAATGGTCGCAGTGGATGTCCTTGAAAAGCAAGAACTCACTTCAATCCTAAGTGCGACGGGATGGCCCTTGATTCATATGACCACATGCCAAACGCTTGGGGGAATAACGTCCCCGATTACAGGAAGAACGTGGTTAATACGGCTGTAACATTGGAGGATTATGCTGCAAGCGCTGACATAGCAGTAGGAAACAGTCCGAACGCATGTTCACCGGGTAACACACGATGTCCACAAACACTGCAAAGAAAATTCTCATCGTGGAAGACGAGACTGACATTGCACAGCTGGTGAAGATCTACCTGGAGAAAGAAGGATTTCGTACGGTCCATGCAAAAACGGGAAACGAAGGACTGCGGCTCACCAAGAGCGAGTATCCCGACATGGTCATCCTTGATCTCATGCTTCCTGAGATGGACGGATTGGAACTCTGCAAGAAACTCCGAAGCGAGCAGGAGACCGCCCTTCTTCCCATTATCATGTTGACGGCCAAAGCCGAGGAGTCCGACACTATCGTGGGGCTCGAACTCGGTGCCGACGACTATATCGCCAAGCCGTTCAGCCCCAAAAACCTCGTCGCAAGGGCCAAAGCTTTGTTTCGCCGGATTGGACGGGCCAACGACACCCAGCAAACGTCTTACCACTACGGCTCACTACTGATGGACCTCCCTCGCCATGAAGTCACCGTCGATGGGAAAGAAGTCGGTTTGACGGCCAAAGAGTTCGGGCTCCTGGAACATCTATTGCGAAATCCCGGTCGGGTACTTACACGCGACGTCTTGCTGAATTCCGTGTGGGGCTACGACTACTATGGCACTACAAGAACTGTGGATGTGCACATCCGTCGCCTGAAGCAGAAACTGCCTGCCCTGAATGAAGCGATTGTGTCAGTAAAATCGCTGGGCTATAAGTTGTCTGATCCGGCTCTGACAAAGTAATTTCCGTGCATGTATTCTCTCAACATCGCGAGACAAGGCCTCGCCTAAGAGGCCGCCTAATCTGCCTGTTCCTTCTTTCCCTCAGTTCTTGCGTCCATTCACCCCGCGTCGAGGAATTCGAAGCCGGCATTGGACAGTTGACACAAGACGAACTGACTCGCCGGTTCGGTTATCCCCAAAGGCTCAAACGCCTGTCGAGCGGATCCGAAGCCTGGGAGTACGAATTTTTATCGGGACAGTCACGCTGTGTCGGCTATCGCGTCTATTTCGACCGCGAGCTGCGTTCGCAGAAGTGGGAACCCATTCCCTGTCGGTAAGACTATCGACATCACACTGCGTCATTGCGGAGATCTCATACATGTCGTAAGACGGGACTTCCTCTGCCCCTCCTCTCTGTCCCCCCCCTGCTGAACACGCCACCTGCTCCCAAGCATACCGTCCGTTCAAATTCTCTACAGATCACAGACGAACCAAGATTCTATTGCAATCCAGTTACATCACCCCCATTCCACCGTTTCACAGCACCAACACATTGATGCCCGACCTCCTGTAACTAAAAATTGAGGCCGGCATGATCCAACTGTGTCTTTGGTCCGGTACAACTCTCCCTGGAAAGGGGAACAATCCAATGGCGTACACCATCTCTCCTCGACGAAGACAACCGGGGATATTTATCGGAACGGCCAGCCGTACGGCTCCCCCTCCGAATGTGCGACGCCTCGACCTTTGGCAGGAACTTGTGAGACAGCGAGCGGTGCTGCTCGCGAGCGCCAACCTCTCGCTTGCCGCGGAGTCGGCCGCAGAACTCTATGCGGATCCGGCCGACCAGGCCTCGACCGATCTCGAGCATGACGTCGCCATGCAGGTCAAGGCGCGAACCTTTGAACGGCTTCGACACATCGAGCACGCGCTGCAACTCATGCGCACCAAAGACTACGGACAGTGCCTCCACTGTCATGGGGACATTCCTTACGAGCGGCTGAAGGTCCAACCCGACGCCCAATTCTGTGTCCCCTGCCTGACAACGGTCGAACAGAAGGCAACCCATAACTAACGCCATGACACCGTTCATAACAACGACACATTATTGGAGCCCAGCTGCGCCTCTCACGCACCTGGCCCCCGCGCTCGTCCCTTCCTGCCAGGAGAAGGGACGAGCCCCGGGTTTTTGCTGCCGCCTCGGAAGGCATCGATCATGATTGCAGATCGACCGCCTCGGCACGCCCTGACCATCGACCTGGAAGAGCACTTCCAGGCGCCCCGCTTCGACTCGCCGATGCGCCGCCGCTGCTGGTCCAACTTTGATAGTCGTGCGCGAAAGAATACCGAGCATCTGCTGAATGTGCTGGCGCGCCGCTCCACCACGGCGACGTTCTTCGTGCTCGGATGGCTTGCCGAACGCCATCCGTCGCTTATCCGCACTATCGCCGCTTCCGGCCACGAGATCGCATGTCTCGGCTATGCCCACGAACAGGTCGCGGCACAGACGCCGGAGCAGTTCCGACAGGATATCCAGCGCGCCAAGCATCTCCTGGAGGATATGATCGGGCAATCCGTCCGGGGCTTCCGGGCCCCCGCTTTCAGCATCACGGCAGATACCTTGTGGGCACTCGCGATTGTCGCGGACTGCGGCTTCGTCTACGACAGCAGCGTGCTTCCGGTCGGATTCACTTCCAACAGACTGTACAGCGAAAACCGATTGCAGCGTCTCCAGGCCGGAACCCGTTCCATCTGGGAAGTCTCGCCATCGACATCGAATATGTTGGGATTTCTCGTGCCGATCGGAGGGGGAGGCTACCTCCGAACATTGAACTATCCGGTCCTGCGCACGTTGTTCTCACAGATCGAGAACCTCGGCAAATCGATCGTGATGTACATAAGAGTTTGGGAATTGGACTATGAGCAACCACGCATGGTGGGGCCACTCCTCGCCGAATCCCGCCACTACTGGAATCTCCACAAGATGGAGCCGCGACTGACTCAGTTATTGACCGATTTCTCCTTCGGGTCCGTCCGTGAAGCAATCCAGCCCGTCCGGACGCTCGCAGATTGCCCCGAACCATCGGATGACTCGGAATCTGCAATCCACAACGACGAAACACTATCTACCGCCGTGCAATAAGGAGGATCATATGCAATGTGCCCGCTGTGCCGGACTGCGAGTGCCGGAGATCATGAGCGAGGGAGGAACGAGAGTGTGGGCGCTCCGGTGCGTGCACTGCGGAGACATCACCGACCGGCTGATCGCCAAGAATCGGACCCGTCGGAGGGACCCGCTCACGCGACCCCCTCGCACACCGATCTATGGAAGCGACCGGTGGAAAAAAAAGAAACTACAGCTCTCCTGACTCCCTTTATCGCAGACTGCTTCTGATCGTCTCCACACTCTATGAGAGTCGCAGCCATAGGTAGCAACTCTCTGCCTTATTCTCTGCAGACCGGAGACGAATCATCATCTCCGCAACCTCTCCCCCGCAGCAGACACGACCAGCACTGCCGGCCGAACCGGAACATTTCCGGCAGCCTCACGCCTTGGTTCTGAGACCGAGTGACTGACCTCGACGCTTCGTGAGGAGGGCGCAGGATGCATCTGATCCGGCGTGAGAGAGGCGGCGTGCGCCCAATGCGCACGCCGCCGGGGAGAGAAGATGGAACGAAATGGTCTAGCTGCCGATCTTGCCGCCGTCGTCCTTGGTGATCACGATACAGGCCGAGCGGGGCCGGCCGCCGGCAGGACCGTCCGGCCAGGAGCTGAACTGCTTCGGATTCGCCGGATCCCCGGGCAAATCATCGGGCCGCTCGCCCGGATGCTGGATGCCGACGAACATCGTTCGACGATCCGGCGTCATAAAGACACCCGTGACTTCGCACTGATTCGGCCCGACCAGGAACCGCCGGGTCTCCCTGGTGTCCGGATCCGCAGCCACCATCACATTGTTGCCGAATCCGGCATAGGCACCCGCATTGATCGTCGAGGTCGACACATCGGTCTGAATCCAGAGCAGGCCGCTGGGATCCACATAAATCCCGTCCGGCGATCCATACTTGTCGCCGAAGATCGTGGAACCGTGAGCAGGATTCGCCGGATCGCCGCAGAGCGCGAAGATGTCCCAGCCAAACGTGGGCTCCGTCCAATCCTGGCGATAATGCCAGCGGATGATGTGGCCGTAGTTATTGATCGCCCGAGGATTAGCCGCATCCACCGGCGGACGGGCTGAGCCCGCAGCCGCAGACCCGTCCGGATTGTTGACCGACGGCGGAGTCGAACCCCGGCGACTATTGTTCGTCAACGTGGCAATCGCCGTTAAGGATCGAGGGAACGTGTCGATCCATTCAGGACGGTCCATCATCGTCGCGCCGGCCGCATCCGCAGCCCCGCGCGTATTGATGAGAATATCGTTCAACGACCACCCCCCGAGACGCGGATTGTCCGGAGTCAGCGGCAGCCATTCCCCGGTCCCGTCCGCATGAAACTTCGCGACATAGAGGATGCCATCATCGAGCGGGTTGATGCCTTGCCGGCGCGCCTGGCGCCAAGGCAGGTTCGACACAAAGCGATAGATGTATTCGTTTCGCTCATCGTCCCCCATATAGACCACGACACGGCCGTTCCTGGCCTCCTGCACCCACGCGCCCTCATGCTTCAAACGTCCAAGTGCGGTGCGCTTGACCGGAGTTGAGTTCGGCCGAAATGGATCGATCTCCACCACCCAGCCGAAGCGATTCGGCTCGTTCGGTTCCTCATCTGTCCGGAACCGCTTGTCGGTGGTGTGCCAGAGATACCCGAAGCCCGCAGCGGTAATCCCGTAGCGCTTTTCGAGTGGGGTCTGCGGGCCGTTCTTCCGAAAGTACCCGTTGAAGTTTTCTTCGCAAGCGAGATACGTGCCCCATGGTGTATAGCCCATCGCACAATTGTTGAGCGTTCCCAACACGCGCTTCCCGGTCGGATCCTCGCTGGTGATCAATCGAGCATCGCCTGCCGCCGGGCCTCCGATTTCGATTGGAGTCAGGCCGGTGATGCGCCGCCCGAAGGGAGAAGGGCGGACGACATCCCATTTGCCCCGCCGGCGCCGCCAGTCCCATGGGAAGCCGGTCCGCTTCGTCACTTCGATGATCGACACGCCGTGTGCATTCAATGACTTTTTGGTTTTCTCGGGGGTCCAGTTATTCACGCCGTCCGGGAACAAGAGTCCGTCATCGGTATATTCATTATTCTGCACGATGATCCCGCGCTGGGACCCGACGATCGGAAAATAGACCATGCCATCGTTGTGCATACCCCACTGGCGCGCCTGTTCATCGGCTGAATTGCTTCCATCCTGCTTGAATGCGGGGCCATGGGAGACGGGATCGCCCCAGGCAATCAACACTTCCGCCGAATACCCTTTAGGCACCACAACGGTATCCGCAGATGACACCGGCACACTTTCGAACCCGAGCACGGGCCGTCGTCGCCCACCATCCTCATCGGCTTGTCCAGCCTCTTCGGCCCCTTCGTCTGCGGAAGCAGGCACGGCCTTCAACAGCGCCTCGACGCCGCCGAGCGACACCGCCGCCACAGTCGCAATACCGCCAGTTATAAATCCCCGACGGGACAAGCGTGCGTCCAGGACATCTTGAAAATGTTCGTTGCTTGATTGATTGCTACCCCCCTCGTCATCGATGATCGACATGAGGATCACTCCTTGTTCGTGAAGGTGAATGAGTGTGCAGAACCGACCGGGCCCCCTTGAAGCCGCCTTATGCTCGAGAGACCGCCAACAACCACTTCTTGATTCGCACCACGATTGTCTCATGATGGAGTCGTCTCACTGCCCCGGACGAAGCCAGCAGCAGTGAACGCCCCATTGTGATTGTTGCTGTGGATGACTGACCGAATACTCCTCTCCCCACCGGCTGTTTCATAACTCCCTCCTCCGTCTCAGTGCACGAGCGGTTGCGGAGTTGGCATCGTTGCCTGTCGCTTGCGAGTGGACGAAGCTGCAGTCTCCGGCTCACCCTCATGCGCGGCACGATACCCGTGTATACTTTCACAGGGAGTCGTTACGAGCGGATCTGTGCCGGATCAAAACCTTGTAACACGGGCGTTAAGAGATGAATGCGGAGGCCTGCGGGAGAACTTGGAACAGAACTCGCGATGACTGTTGCGGCTACCGGGGAGTCAGGATAAAGAAGCAGGGTTTCAGCAGACGTGGCACGAGGCCGCGCCAAGACACCCGTTAACGAGCGACAGCTCCGGCCATCTCCTTCAGCATCCGTTCCGCTTCCGGCTTGTAGGTCCGCTCCCAGGCGAAGCGATAGTGGGGATGGTCGGCGCGAATGACAGTCTCCAGTTGCCGTTTCGCGTCGTCAATGCGATCCTGCTTCTTGTAGAGCTTTGCGACGAGAATGCGAGCGTTCGTAAAATTCCCGTCGGCGGCGATCGCCCGTTCGAGATACTCCTGGGCTTTTTTCTCATCTCCCCCGAGAAACCAGGGAAGCTCCATCAGCAGTCCGCCCATCATCTGAAGCGCTTGAGCATGGTTGGGATTGAGTTCGATCGCCCGCATCGCACAGTACTTGATTTCTTTCACGACCATCGCGGCATTGGCGATCCCCCGAAGCCGCTCGGCGCTACCGAGATTAGCAGCGTGAAAGAAATGGGCGTCCGCATTGGAGTCATCCAGTTGAAACGCTTGTTCTGCGGCTTTCGCGCCGGCTTCGAAGGCTGTCCGGCGCTTTTTCTCGTCCGTCAGCAAATCATCGGCGAGATCGAAGTAAGTCGAGGCCAGTTGAACGAGCAGCCCAGGTGACGCATCGCCTTCGTTCAACCGAGCGAGCAACGATGATAAATCCCCCTCCAGCGACTGCGGATACCCGGCCGGCATTTCGTCGCGCTGAGCGAGCGCCTGCCCGGTTCCTATGAGAGTGGCGAGTACTATACAGCCAACACCGATCCATGTAGCGCGATTCATTCTTCCTCTTTCTCGACCATGAACTCCGTAATGGCGGAAACCGCCGCTGTCGGATTCGTGTAGAGCGCGAAGTGCTGACCATCTATCATCCGAACTTGAACGGATGGTTGCACGCATGCGATCTCTTTAACATTGGAATGGGGCACGATCCCGTCGTCGCTGCCGGCGAGGCAGAGCACAGGAACTGGACAATTCTTCAAACGCTCTCGTGCGTCCATCTGTAACAGCGACCTGATCCGGGCCGCCACCATGGACGCCTTCACGCGCTTCCAGGTTTCTGTCTTGTCCCGCCTGAGCCGGTCACTCGAACTTCGAGAGAGCCAGACCGGAAGCCGCTTACCAAATCGAAGCATCCACACCGTCGGCGTCACGGCAGCCCATCCCAGCCGCGCGTAAATCGGTCGCGGCGGGCGCACAAACGTGGACGCCAGAATCACACCCCGCACCTTGGCCGGCTCAGCCGCGGCAAGCATGAGCGCCAGCGGCCCTGAGAATGACCAGCCCAATACATAACATGTGGTCGTTTCCGCCAGGGCGCACTGAGCCAGCCTCAGCAAATCGGGATACTCATTCGCTCCGGCGGTCGGGAACTGCACGATCATCGGCGTGATCCACCCCGGCAATGCCGCCAGCAATGGCCGAAAGAACACATCCGTACCGTCGAGACCAGGTAGAAGCACCAAGGTGATCGGATTCAACATATCGGAGGATGTCAACCTCATTGGTGATGGCCAGCCTACGCCGACAGCTGAATTCTGGGGCGATCACGGACCGAGGTCAACAGTTAGAACCGCATGTAACGCAATCTTAACGATGCGCTAAGACAGCGTTCTCTCGCAGTTTGGGAACCGAAGCCCGCCACACCTTGTTCTGTCACGCACAGCCTGGTGACGTGTTTTGTCCATTCCGTACGTTGCGCGGCCATTTGTTATGAAACCGTTTCAGCCGTAATCGTTTTCACATGGACAATTCACTGAACTCCACCGGTAGTCCTAACCAAGCTGAAACAAGGCTGTTATAGCCTTCTTCTCATGATGTCCCTTCGAATATCACCATCAGCGGGAGGTGACGCGGGTGCATAAACCACTTGGAGCTCGCTCTCTGTCGTACCGCACCGTCTGGATTTCCGATGTCCACTTAGGTTTTCGTGGATGCCGCGCCGATCACTTGCTGAACTTCCTCCATTCCGTCGACTGCGAGTATCTCTATCTGGTCGGCGACATCATCGACATCTGGGAAATGAGGAAGCGGATCTTCTGGCCGCAATCGCACAACAACGTCGTGCGAACGATCCTGGGCAAGGCCAAACACGGCGTCAATGTCATCTATGTGCCCGGCAATCACGACGAACTCCTGCGGGATTTTCACGATATGACGTTCGGCAACGTGCAGATCCTGGAGGAAGCCATTCACACAAATGCCGATGGACGGCGTCTCCTGGTCACTCACGGAGACAAGTTCGACAGCGTAGTCCGGTGCTCCCGGGCGATGGCGATGCTGGGCACCCGCCTCTACGACTGGCTGCTCAAAGCCAACTACGTGGTGCACGGCGTCCGGAGGAAACTCGACCTGCCCTACTGGTCGCTGGCGGGATTCCTCAAGCACAAAGTCAAGAACGCGGTGCAATTTATCAGCAACTTCGAAGCGGCCGTGGCCTATGAAACGGCCAGGCTCGGCGTCGACGGCGTCGTCTGCGGCCATATTCACCGGCCGGAAATCACCAAGTTGAACGACGTGATCTACTGCAACTGCGGCGATTGGGTGGAGAGCTGCAGCGCGCTCGTGGAGCACCACGACGGCAGCCTGGAACTGTTGCGATGGGCGGACACGATGGCCAGTCTTAAACATTCCCACAAAGGAGACCGGGAACGCACCAGCTTGTTTCCAGATGAGGAACTCGTTGTCGCGAAAGACCGAAGGTATGTGGCATAGGGAAACCTGCGCGTAAACCTGGAGGAAGAGGAGGATTGTATGTTCGACGAGACACTGCAACGATGGGGCGCCTGCGCGGATCTGCGCACAATCACCGCCTGCCGTCCCGGATGGGACGATGCCGGTTCCATCATCGCGCTCAGCCTCGCCGTCGGCATCGCGATCGCTATCCTCGTGCGGGTGACCGGGGTACTGATGAACCTTCGGGCCCGTTCGTTCACGCCGCTGTTCTCCCGCTGGCTCTCTCGATGGGTCAAGACCAACGATTATACCGGTGTAGACTTTTTCCGGGCCGACGGCGCGGATGATGCCACCGTCATCACACGCCAGCGGGCATTCGATCGCCTTGCGGCCTATTTTCAAGAGCACCATGCGCAGTCGATTGCCTGGGGCAACGCCATCCGGGACGGCCTCTCTGATCTGCGATTCACGGATGCCGGGCGCGTGCCCTTTCCCTTCGCCCGGGTCATGCGGGAGAAATTCAATCTCTGCTCAGTGGTGACCGCCTCTGCAGGACCGGAGCTGCGCGATCTTGACGGGCAGTGGTCGCTGGACGTGACGGGCTCCTACGGGGTCAACGTCGCGGGATACGATCGCTATAAGGAATGGATGGAGAAGGGCTGTGAGCGCGTGAAAGATCTCGGTCCGGTTCTCGGACCGCTTCACCCGATCGTTGCCGACAATATCGCGATGCTTAAATCGATCTCGAAACTGGATGAAGTGTCCTTCCATATGAGCGGCACTGAGGCAGTGATGGCCGCCATCCGGCTGGCACGCTTCAATACCCGCCGAGACAAGATTGTCTGCTTTGCCGGCGCCTATCACGGCTGGTGGGACGGTGTGCAACCAGGTCTCGGCAGCGAGCGGGAGATCAAGGACTGCATCACGTTGAAGGACGTCAACCCGGCGTCGCTTGATGCCATCCGCCGGATGAAGCGCGATATCGCGGGCGTCGTCGTCAACCCGATCCAATCGTTCCACCCCAATTCGCCGCCCCCGAGCGACGCCATCTTATTGACGAGCGACATCCGGAAAATTCAGGACGCCCATGCACCCTACGCCAAGTGGCTCCGGCAGCTCCGCGACGTCTGCACCGCCTGCGACATCCCGCTGATCTTCGATGAAGTGTACTCGGGCTTCCGCCTGGCCCCGGGAGGCGCGCAGGAATACTTCGGCGTCCAGGCCGATCTGGTCGTCTACGGCAAGACCGTGGGCGGCGGGATGCCGGTCGGAGTCTGCTGCGGCAAGAAAGAGTTGATGCGCCGCTTCGATCCTGACCACCCCATGCGTCTTGCCTATGTGATCGGCACGTTCTCGGCCCACCCGCCCGTGATGGGGGCGATGTACGAGTTCCTGCGCTGGGTGATCGCGCCGCAGGCCGTGCAACAGTACGACGAGGCGAACCGCCGCTGCACCGAATGGGCGGCCTCGATCAACAAGGATTTTGCGGAACGCGCGCTGCCGCTCCGTCTGGTCAACCTCGCGACGGTCTGGACCATCCTGTTCCAACAGCCGGGGCGGTACAACTGGCTGCTGCAATATTACTTGCGCGCGGAAGGCGTGACATTGAGCTGGGTCGGCACAGGCCGTTGCTTGAGCAACATGGCGTTTACCCAGGACCACTACGACGAGCTGCAGGCCGCCTTGATCGCGGCGGCTTCACGGATGAAGGTCGACGGCTGGTGGCTGGAAGGGCTCGATCAACCCGAACGGAGGAAGGCGATGAAATCTCGCTTGATATGGGAAATGCTCGGCAGCATTGTCCAGGTTCCGAAACCACTGCGCACGTTTTACACCGAGGTCATGCGGCGCAAACACGACGATCACGTGGCGTCGCACAGCCATCCGCTGAATCAGCTGTTTCATCTCCTGAGTTCGAGCGTGTTCATCTACTGCTACGTCCTGATCTTCACAGATCTCACAACCGCCGTCACGGCCAGCCTCGCGGCGCTCTTCGTCCGCCAGTTCGGCCATGCGATCGTCGAACCGCCCTGCCACGATAAGGAAGAACTGCTCCTCGGATTCAACACGCCGAACAAGACCCTGATCGTCTCAGCCTACTGCCTGATCCCGCTGGCCAACATGCTCTCAGCCGGCAGCGTAACCTGGACGGCCTTCGTCGAGAAATGGCCGACCATCGCGCAGCAATGGTGGGGGCTCACGCTGGTGGTCGTCCTGGGCCGCGTGGCCTACCTGGCCTGGCTGCATGACTTCCGGATTTCCATGATCTGGTTCGTGAAGCTCGTGACCGATCCCTTCACGGACATCAAGGCCTATGCGCCGAAGTCTGGCAGCGACTGGCGGGCGTTCCTGCCGCCCTATTCGACCGGCGAGATGAGCCACAAGCACTGATGACGCTCTGGAGTGTGCTGATCGCGGCCGGCGCCCTGAGTCTCGAACGAGTCTGGTACGCGTGGGTCTGGCACCATCCGGACTCGTTTCGCCGGTTCTGCTCCAAACCGCTCCTCGCCGCCTTCGGTGAACCGGTGGATGTCTTGCGAAGCTGTTTCGTCTGTTTCAAAATGCTGCAGCTCGCTGTGTTCTTCGGCTGGTGTTATCTCCATGGTGACGGCACCGTCCTCCCGCCCGGCGATGACGGACCCTGGATCGCCGCGGGTGGAGTGCTGATCGCCATCGGCCAAGTCCTCAACTTCGGCGTGTTCATGCAACTGGGCAAGATCGGCGTCTTCTACGGAAACAGACTGGGGTATCACGTCCCCTGGTGCCGGAGCTTTCCCTTCTCCCTCATGCCCCATCCGCAATATGTCGGCGCAATCCTGTCGATCTGGGGCTTCTTCATGACGACCAGATTTCCCTATGACGATTGGTTCATCCTCCCCCTGCTACAAACGGCACAATACGCGGCGGGAGCGTATCTCGAGCAATGACACCGATCGGGTGAGAACCGCCTGAGATAGATTTACCCATTGTTAATATCAATTTAATCTATCCGTAATGCTCCATACCCATACATGTGTCTCTTGTACTCCACGCTGCGCGTTGATCCGAGTTGAGGCGTTCTGCATACGAGCCGGATCATGAATCGGGCGGGCTCGTAAGAGATCAGGACCATCATGGACATGCTCTTCGGTGAGTCGTTAAGCGTCCAGACGGCGCTATTTTTATTGCTGGCGCTTGCCCTTGCGCTCAGCTTCGAGTTTGTCAACGGGTTTCACGACACCGCCAATGCGGTGGCGACGGTCATTTACACCAATGCGCTCGAGCCTAACACCGCGGTCGTCTGGTCCGGCTGTTGGAACCTGATCGGCGTCCTCAGCTCCAGCGGCGCGGTGGCGTTCGGCATCATTGCGCTATTGCCGGTGGAACTGGTGATCAATGTCGGCTCGGGCGCCGGCTTCGCGATGGTCTTCGCGCTGCTGATCTCCGCTATCGTGTGGAACCTGGGAACCTGGTACCTCGGCCTGCCTGCGTCGAGTTCCCATACGCTGATCGGCTCGATCATGGGAGTGGGCCTGGCGAACTCCCTCTTCTCAGCGAACCACGCTTTCGGCGACGGAGTGAATTGGGCCAAGGCCAAGGATGTGGGATTGTCGCTTCTCGTGTCGCCGGTCGTCGGATTTTGCGCAGCGGCGCTGCTTTTATTGCTGGCCAAAGCACTGCTCAGAAAACCTGCGCTGTACAGCGCGCCGGATCCTGGCAAGCCCCCCCCGCTATGGATCCGGAGTATCTTGATCCTGACATGCACCGGCGTTAGTTTCGCCCACGGGTCCAATGACGGGCAAAAAGGCATGGGCCTGATCATGCTCATTCTCATCGGCATTCTGCCGGGCGCGTATGCCCTGAACTTAGAAACGAGTACGGCGGCAATTGCGCATCTACAGATCTCTGCCCGCACGACGGACGACATCCTCAAGTCCTACGCCGGCGCGACGGCCTTGAAACCCGAAGATGCAGGCGAGGAGCTGTCCAATTTTTTGAGCAGCGCCGGCACAACCAGCGAAAGAACGTATGCCGCCCTGCAGCAGAAGAACGGATATATTGCGGAGCAGCTGAATGGGAAGCGCAGCCTCCGTGAGCTGAGCCGCAATGAGCGCAGCGAGTTCCGAACGGTGGTATATCTCGTGGGAAAGTCGCTCGACAAACTGCACACAGAGAACACGTTCACCGTTCCAAGCGAAAGAAACCACCTGACGACGTACCGGGCGGACCTGGACAACGTCACCCGGGTCCTTCCTGATTTTGTCAAATACGCCACTGCCCTGGCGCTTGGCTTAGGGACGATGATCGGCTGGAAACGGATTGTCGTGACGGTGGGCGAAAAGATCGGCAAAGCCCATCTCACCTATGCGCAAGGCGCGGCGGCGGAACTGGTTGCCATGTCCACGATCGGAGCGGCTGATTATTGGGGCCTCCCCGTGAGCACTACGCACGTGCTCTCATCCGGTGTGGCCGGAACGATGGCGGCCAATCGCTCCGGCCTCCAAATGGACACGCTGAAAAACCTCTTGCTGGCCTGGGTGCTGACGCTTCCCGTATGCGTGCTGCTGGGCGCCACCTTCTTCGCCGCAGGGCTCTATGTCGTGGCCCATTGGCTGGGGCTGTGAAGTCCAGCCGATCTCACCACAAAGGCAGCACGGTCACCGGCAGAAATTTCGCATTCGCCGGGTCGGTTGAGGCTAGTGTGGCTTTGGCGTGAATCTCGCGCCGTCCAACAGACGGCTCAGCTGCGATTGCAGTTCCCTCTCACCCCGCTGTTGATAGAGCAGGGCCCAGACCGGCAGAACCACGACGAGCGCCGCCACTACCCACGCACCAATCGAACGATCCGAAAAGATGGCGATGAGAAGTCCGAGCAAGAGACCCGCTCCGGCGAGCGCGCGGGGAAAGGGAGCCGGGAGCGGCCCCCACATGAGCCGGAGCACTACCTCAGCGCCCCCGGACTGTTCAAGGATCGCAACCTCCGCCGCGGCCGGCGGCATCATCGGAGCTCCGGCAAGAAAGAACTTAGGAGGCATGCGATCCATCGCATACAGTAGTTGGCGCGATGGCGTGGAGTCCTCACGTCCGGACTTTCCTGAAGCTTCAAACCTGACCCGCACCGTATACGGAGTCAGGGTGGTTGTGGTGTGTACATGCATGTACTATCTCCCGTACAATTATTTAATACTCTGGATTTGGGAGAACTTGACGGAGTCCCTCCGCTTTGTTAGCGCATGCTCCCCCACCGGCTCTCTTCAAACGGCTCCAGCAAGGACGCGAAGCGTTCCGTCCAATTGCGCCAGGAATGCTGTCTGGCATAGGCGATGCAATCAGCCGGGTCGAGCTTCAGCGCGCCGAGGATGGCCTTGCGAAGATCGTGATCCAACACGCCGGTTTTCCCGTTCTGCACCACATCGATCGGGCCGGTGACGGGAAACGCCGCAACCGGCACACCGCAGGCCATGGCTTCGAGCAACACAAGCCCGAACGTGTCGGTCAGGCTCGGAAACACGAAGACATCCGCCGCCGCGATGTGCGCCGTCAGCTCCTGCCCCGTCTTCTGTCCGGTAAATGTCACGTTCGGATAGCGCCGCCGAAGCTGTTCCAGATCAGGGCCATCCCCCACCACATACTTCGAGCCGGGCAGATCGAGATCCAAGAACGCTTCGATGTTTTTCTCGACGGCAACGCGGCCCATGTACATGGAGATGGGCCGTTCCCCTGACAAGAATGATTTTAGCCCAGGCTGGAACAGATTCGAATCCACGCCCCTCGCCCAGATTTCCAGATTCTTGAATCCTCGGTCTTCCAGCATGCGCCGCATCGATGGCGTGGCGATCATCGTGCGGGTCGCGCGGCTGTGATACCGGCGCAGATAGGCGTACGACCAGGAGAGGGGAAGGGGAAAGCGGGCACGGACATATTCAGGAAACTGCGTGTGATAGGACGTCGTAAAGGGCAGCGAGAGACTGCGACAGAACGCATGCGCCGCATGGCCGATAGGGCCTTCCGTCGCGATGTGAATCGCCTGCGGGCGAAACTCCCGGAGCATCCGCCTGACGCCACGTTTCGGAAATACCGCGAGCCTGATAGAGGGATACGTCGGGCAGGGATAGGTACGAAAATCCTGCGGCGTGATCACTCGCACCTCATGCCCCAGCTCTCTCAAATGCGTGACGGTGTGCCCGAGCGTGCGGACGACCCCGTTGATCTGCGGCTGCCAGGCATCGGTCGCGATTGCGATTTTCATGGTACTCGATGGGCTCGAATCAACGGAGAGGCCGCCCCCATCACTGATCCCTCCTCCGACTACCGACAGGCTACGACACCGAACGATGAACCTATTCTGAAAGGAGTACGGAGACCGGTCAACAGACAAGATCACTTGTAACGCAATCTTAACGATGGACCGGGAAGATACTTTTAATCGAACCTTCATCAAGCTGTAACGACACGCGGGTATCCTTTTTCGCCCTGGCGCTACCCTCCCCGGCCACCTCACAGACTTTGATGCCAGAGGGGACAAGAGCCTGGCTCGACTTCCTCTGATCAGCAGATTTCAAGCCCACCCACCATAAGAAGCAGTCACTGATATAATGAGGCCTCATCTGTGGAATGATCGGAGATCAGCTATGTCGACACCACTCGAAACGACGGTGACCGTAAACAAAGGCACCTGCTATGCCATCTTCGCCTATGACATCGGCACGTCCATCGCCCTCGACGAGGCCGATCGCCGCATTACCGCCGGAACCGAACGCGGGCGAATCCGCCATAAAGCCAGGGCGCCGCAGCACTTCAACTACCATCCGGCTCCGCTAAGACTCATGCAGGAAGGCATCTCGCTGACAGTAGGCGCCTACTCGTCGCGTCCGACTGTCGAAGTCATGGTATATGACTTCGGCGCCGTGACCATCACCTATCGCCTGGCATTGGACGGTCCCTTCGGCGGCATGCTTGAGCTGAGCAACGCACTCTATGAGAATGAGTTATTGCTGAAGGAGTCCCGCACCAGAGTCGAGCAACTGGTGCATGCGATCCACCCCGCCATCGAACGCCCCCAAATAGCCCCGGAAGTCGAAGACTATCTCATCTTCTCGATCGAAACCTGTACGCCGTCTCAATCCTCTCCGATCTGGACCGACCGGGAAGCCGATCTCGCCAGGATTCTGCGCGGAGAACGAACGCCGCTCTCCGAGCAGGAGACGCGCGACGCCATGGCCTGCCGCATTTCTTTCGGGCTCGAGGACACGGCCTTCATCGACTGGCATGCGGCGGTGTTGTTCGGCAATGACATGGATGACGTGCGGGCGGTGCTGGAATTTGCGAACGTCGAATTGCTCGAAATGCGGATGCTCGACGAACAACTCGATACCGCGCTGGACGAGGGATACGAAGCGCTCACGCGAAAGCCCCGGCTGCTGCCGCTCCCCGGTGCGCACGACAAGGACACCACCCACATCGCGCGGCTGCAAGTCGACGGCGCGCTGCTCTTCGAGCGGGTCACGAACACGTTGAAGCTCTTAGGCGACCAGTACCTGGCGCGGGTCTATCGCCTGGCGTCTCAACGGTTTCACCTGGAAGCCTGGGATGCGAGTATTCTGCGCAAGCTGGATACGCTGGATAGCATCTACGGAAAGATGTCGGACCGCGCGACGACCCGGCGCATGGAAGTACTTGAATGGATCATCATCGTACTGATCACGATCTCCATCGCCGTGTCGTTCCTCCCGATGGCCGGTCACTAGCCTACCCTGCATTATTCATGGCGATTCGACTCGCAATCGCTTGAACATCTGTTTCTCATGAACCGTGTCGCGCAAACACAGATCGAGACGCACTCTTTCCATCCTACGCTTCACGAGATATGAGCGACGAAGAACTGGACAGCGCAATTGATATTGGTGCGGAATTGCAGAGGGGGGGCTATCGCTCGAAGTGGAACCGGCCCAGCACGGCATGGTGCAGTTCGTGGCCGCAGACTTCGAAGTTCATCTTGGGACAATAGATGGTGCGGGTGTGAAAATCGTAAAAACCCACCACGACTTCTTCGCGCCGCTGCGATTCCAGCACGAGCCTGGGAGTCATCATGACGGCAGGCTTGCCGGTCACTTCCTTCCACTTGGCCTGAATCTGCGGCTCATCGAGAAAGACGACGCGGAGATCCGACAGCTCGTGTTGCTCGCCGGGCGAGGGATGACCGACCGCGCAGCCGGCGATGGCACTAACCAGCGCCGCACCCGCGAGGCTTCGGATCATCCACCCTCGCCACTCTCGAACGCATTCCTGCACAGCCATCTCATCACCGATCATCTATCGCGCCGATGATTCCCCGTCGGGCGCGAAACCCGGAGCCCCGCTCGATATCGCAGCCGGCGATCCCTTGCTGACTCTGACTCACAATCATTGTAAGAGTAGCAGCGGTTCATCTCTCGTCAAGTGCACGAGAGCCAGATCGATTCACACGCAGCGAAGCACACCGAACCCTGCGAACGAATCGCCCACCTAACAAGACGGGTTAACGACTGTTCCGATGATGCTGAGTCGAAGGGGCGAAGCCGGCTGTCGGCCCGTCCGCTCGTTGAGACGTACCAATCAAGCCGGCTGAGATTGGTTCATGCTCGTTCGTGAATCGGAAGCTTCTCCAACACGATGTCATTTCGGAACGTCCAGACGTACTCGGGAAGGCCTCCACGCTCACATCGACACAGCAGCACCCCGCTGAGGCCGGTCGGTCCCTGAGGTATCGCTACGGCTGTTGCCCGGCTCCTTCGTACCAGCTACGCCGTCCCCAATCGTAACTGAATCTTAACGCCCGCTTGATTTCAGTCTAATCGAACTCGGCCATAGTGCCCGGCTCACAACAGGGCAGGAGATTCGCCAAACCTGGAGGGAACCAAGATGAAGATCGAACAGGTGTTCGTCGGAATAGGACTACTCAGCGTGATGGGGCTGCCGTTGCTCGCACAGGCGTCGGACTCGAAATCCATCACGCTGAAACAGATCGGCCGGTACAGCGCGGGCGCCAGCACGAACCCAGACGAACCACGCGCAGAAATCACCGCCTTCGATCCGCAGTCGAAGCGGTTGTTCAGCATCAATCTGAATCTGCGCCAGCTCGACGTGCTCGACCTGAGCGCGCCGGAATCGCCCGTCCTCGTACAGACGGTTCCGCTCGGCGGGAAACCTAACAGCGTGGCCGTGCGCCGAGGCATTGTCGCCGTCGCCCTTGAAGGCGCGCAGAAGACCGATCCGGGCTGCGTGAAGTTATTCAACGCGAGCGGCGCGTTCCTCAACCAGCTCACGGTCGGCGCCCTGCCGGATATGCTCACCTTCTCGCCCAATGGCCGTTGGCTGCTCATCGCCAATGAGGGCGAACCGAACAGCTACAATCAGACGGACAGCGTGGACCCGGACGGGTCGGTCAGCGTGATCGACATGCGCGGGGACGTCACCGCCCTCACTCAGCTCGATGTCCGGACCGCCGGATTCAGCACGGCCATTCCACAGGAGAATTCTTCTAGCATCAGGATCTTCGGCCCCAATGCGACGCTCGCCAAGGACCTCGAACCGGAATACATCACCATCTCCAAAGACTCGAAGACGGCTTGGGTCACGCTGCAGGAGAATAATGCGATCGGCATCCTCGATATTCCCTCCGCCACCTTCACCAAGATCGTCGGGCTCGGCTTCAAAGATCACTCCCTGGCCGGGAACACGCTCGATGCCAGCGACCGCGACACCCCTGGTTCGAGCAACGCCGGGATCATCAACATCAGGAACTGGCCGGTGCTCGGCATGTATCAGCCCGACAGCATCGCGTCCTATCGCGTGAAGGGCCGGACCTATCTCGTCATGGCCAATGAAGGCGATGCCAGGGACTACACCGGCTTCACGGAAGAGACCCGCGTCGGGTCCCTCTCGCTCGACGCCGCAGCTTTTGCCGCGCAAGGATATCCTGACGTGACCACCGGGGCGGCCGGCCTCCGCAACAACGACAACCTCGGACGGCTGACCGTCACCAATACCCTCGGCAACACCGATGCCGACGCCGACTTCGAGAAACTCTACGTGTTCGGCGCCCGGTCGTTCAGCATCCGCAAAGCTGACGGCGGGCTCGTCTACGACAGCGGCGACGATCTCGAACAGCGGACGGCGGCATTAGTTCCGACGACGTTCAATTCCAACGGCGCCGTCGACACCTTCGATACCAGAAGCGACAACAAGGGGCCGGAGCCGGAAGGGCTCGCGCTCGGCAAAGTCGCCGGACGAACCTATGCATTCATCGGCCTGGAGCGGACTGGCGGTGTCATGGTCTACGATATCTCTAAACCAGAAGCGCCGCAGTTCGTCACCTATGCCAACACCACGCCCACAGACCTATCACCTGAAGGCTTGATCTTCATCAAGCGGAAAGACAGCCCGAACAGCAAGCCGCTGCTGGTCGTCTCGCACGAAGTCAGCAATACTGTCACCATCTTCGAAATCGATTGTGTGTCTAACGAAGACGACGGCGACGAAGAAGACGACGAGAGCGATCGCTAGGACCGACAACACAACCAGGGCCGGGAGTCTTGAGCTCGATCGAGACTCCCGGCCCCAGATCGGTCGCGCAAGACACGTCTGTCATCCCGTGAAAGGGTACTGTACATGATGAATCGCGTAGCAGCCGTAATCATAGCGCTCGCCATGGCTGCCGCATTGGCCGGCGGCCCCGCCATGGTCTATGCGGCTGCACCTGAGAAGGCCCCTGTTGCAATCAAGGTTCGCGTCAGCGAAAAGGGCTTTCTGGACGAGAAGGGCAAGCTCTATAGCGCGAAACGTGTCCTGACTGTCCCGAAGGACGCCGTGGTGACCATCACCTTCCTGTTCGGAGAAGACCTGACCAGCCTGGCCGTAGGCGATACCCATCAGATTGCCGTCAAGTCAGAAGATGGGTGGAAGCAGGAAACCGGCTCCATCTGGATCATGAACCGGGAGTCGAGTCTGACCTTTCGCGCCGGAGAAAACGGCCGCACCCAGTATCGGGCCTATTGCATCCTCGACTGCATCGGTATGGAACACCTGACCAACCTGATCATTCAAGTCGCCGCAACCTGAGCCGATTTCCTCACGGCTGCCGCCTCTTGCCCCCCGCTCGACGCGATCCGACGCTCCCACGGAACAGACCGTCGTCGCACCATCCGCCACTGTTCGCACAGAGTTAACATCGCCGTGAAGACAGTGTAATCGACGGCACGTAGTATTTCGTCCAGCTATACGCCTCGACCGACATCGGGCCATGCAATCCTGGAGAGGAGCCTCCATCATGATATCGCGCACATTCGACGCTGCCGTGCTGTGCAGTCTCCTCGTCGCGGCGGCGGCCTGTTCTCAACCGACGATCCGTGCCGCCGGCGAATTTCGGCAGCCGGCCCCCGGTGCATCCCTGCAGGATGATGAGACCGAACAGATCGTCCCGGAACCGATCGTGGGCCGGGAACTCCCGCAAGCCTCGGTCAGGCGGATGGAGGAGGAGCATCGAATGGAACAGGCCGGCACTGCGGCGGCGGGGCTGCGGGATGCCTTCTTCGCCTACGACAGCTGGGATCTGGATAAGGAAAACATGCGGGCCCTGACGGAAAACGCGAACTGGCTGTTGGCGCACCGCGACACGCGGCTGCGCATCGAAGGCCACTGCGACGAACGAGGCAGCACCGCCTACAACCTGGTCTTGGGCGAGCGCCGCGCGCTGGCGGTGCGGGAATTCTTGACGGATCTCGGCGTCGCAACTCAACGACTGGCAATCATGTCGTACGGCGAATCCCAGCCGGTCTGTCGGGAGCCGCGCGAGTCCTGCTACCGGGAGAACCGCCGGGGGCATCTCGTCGTCAAACCCTGACCGCTCCCGCCGCGCTCATTCCTCCAGAGCCTGCACGCCACCTCCACCCTCTCCGCTCTGGATCGACCGGGAAACCGATTGCGCCAGGACTCTACTCGAAGAACAGAGGCCGCTCTCCAAGCAGGAAATACGGGATGCGATGGCCTGCCGCATTTCCTCCGGACGCTACACACATCACGGGACGTAGGACCATTGAGTGCTATGTTGATCCCAAGACCCAGTAAGATGCTCCCCGCACCCTGAGCCCCTTTTTAGGTATCTCCTCAATTGAAGCCCTGAAATGGACGAAGGCGCCATTTCCTCGCTCCCTGTCACTATTGAACCTCCAGCACAACCCCGCGGGCATCGTATCGAATGCGGAAGTCTTTGTTCGGCCGGTCCACAGCGCCGGCATTCAAAGCCCTCGCTCCCAAGCCGGGATTCACCGATTGCGTCTTTGTCGTCATGGTCCCGAAAGGACCCATCTGCGCCGTTGGAATTTCGATGCGCATAGAGGCTTGTCCCGGAGCCTTGGCTCGATAGATCGCCGTTTCTTCATCGTTCGAGACCGTCACCATATCCGGTTCGCCATACTGTTCCACCACTTCTGCGCGCGTCGTGACACCGACTCGAATCCACTGCTCGGAGGACCCGGTCGTGGCGCAAGCCATGAGAAGCATGAGTATGACGCCGCTCAGAGCATGAGAAATTCTCACCGGATCACCTCCCTGACCACAAATCCCAAGAACGCCAGACACCATTTCGTTTACGGTACGATGCTTTGCAAGCCCTCATCATACCGCGAGGCGTGATACCATGCCTCGCACAGTACTGAGGAAGGCGAGACCGTGCCAGTTAAGATTGGGTTAACGAATACTCGAGGCAAGAACAAAGCCGACGCGAAACGCGCGAGAAAAGTTAACACATATTTAACAAAGCGCTCTTGAGGCATCGCGTACGATCTGCCTATCCTAGTGCCGACCGATGTTCGACTAAAGATTGATCCCCTACCGTTGAACCCTCTAGTCAGAAAAGAACGATACGCGATGGATCTGACCGACCCGTCTCTCTACATCAACCGAGAACTGAGCTGGGTGCGTTTCGACGAACGCGTGCTCGAAGAGGCGCTCGATCAGCGCCATCCCCTCCTTGAACGGCTGAAATTCCTCTCCATCTTCAGCAGCAATCTGGATGAGTTCTTTATGATCCGGATGTCCGGGCTCTACTGGCAGCAGCAGACCGGCTCCGTCGAAGCCCCGCCGGACGGCCGCACGCCAGAAGAGCAGATTCTGGCAGTTCACCAGGCTCTCGCCCCCCTCCTGGCCAGGCAGATGGCCTGCTGGAAAGACGACCTACTGCCGAAGTTCCGCGAGACAGGCATTCAGGCACAGCCACTCTCTGAGATCCCGAGTGAAGCGATCGCGCGACTCCGGGACTATTTCAAATCCGCCATTCTCCCGGCCCTGACCCCGCTGGCCTTCGACGCCGCCCATCCCTTTCCCCATATTTCCAATTTGTGCATGAACCTCGCCATCGTGGTGCACGACGGCGAGGACCATGAACGGTTCGCGCGCCTGAAGGTCCCGCGCCTTTTTCCACGTCTTCTCCCTGTGCCACGTGAAGTCCAACCGGCGAGCGGCTCCGACGGAAACCCCGGCAGTTTTGTCTGGATCGAAGACGTCATCGCCGCCAATCTGGATCTCCTGTTTCCCGGCTGCCGCGTCGCGACGGCTTATCCCTTCCGGGTCACACGCGACGCAGACCCCGATATCGAAGCGGACGAAGCGGCCGACCTTCTGCAAGCCATTCAGGAAAGCCTTCGTCAACGGCATTTCGGTTCCGCCGTGCGCCTGGAAGTCAGCGCGGCGATGCCGGAACAGATCCGGGAGATTCTGGCGAAGAATCTGCATCTCGGCCCCGACCAGATCGACGCCGTGGACGGCCCTCTCGGCATGGCCGATCTCATCGAACTCACCAAGCTGGACCGGCCCGATCTGAAAGATGCACCGCTGCTGCAGAAAGTCTCACCGCTCATGGCGCGCCAGGATCTCTTCACCGTCATGCAAGAACGCGATCTGCTACTCTATCATCCCTACGACAGCTTCCAGCCGGTGGTCGACCTTCTCCGTAATGCGGCAGCCGATCCTCAGGTCTTGGCCATCAAGATCACCCTGTATCGGGTCGGGCTTGCTTCGCCCATCGTGCAGGCCCTCATGCAGGCGCGGGACAACGGGAAAGAGGTCACCGCCCTGGTCGAGCTACGGGCCCGCTTCGACGAAGAAAATAACATTCAATGGTCCAAAGAATTGGAACGGGCGGGCGTGCACGTCGCGTACGGACTGGTCGGGTTGAAGACCCATGCCAAGATGTGCCTGATTGTGCGCCGTGAGGATCACGGGCTCGCCCGATATGTTCATCTCAGCACCGGCAACTACAATCCTGCGACCGCGCGCGTCTACACCGACCTCGCGCTCCTGACCAGTAATCCAGCCATCGCCTCCGACGTCGCCATGCTCTTCAACGCGTTGACCGGGTACGCCGGGGAACATCCCTATCGCTGCCTGATGGTCGCCCCAAGCGGAGTGCGCAGCGGCATGCTCGAGCGGATCGAACGGGTTACGGCTCAACACCGGCAGACAGGACAGGGTTACATTGCCTTGAAGCTCAACGCCCTCACCGATCCGGCCTGCATTCAAGCCCTTTATCGCGCCTCTCAGGCGGGCGTCACTGTCGATCTGCAAATCCGAGGCGTCTGCGGACTGCGTCCCGGCGTCCCCGGCGTCAGCGAACGGATTACGGTCACGTCGCTGGTAGGCCGCTTTCTCGAACACAGCCGGATTTTCTATTTCCGGTTCGACCGGGAAGAAGAGGAGCTATGGATGGGGAGCGCCGATCTCATGCCGCGCAATCTGGATGGTCGTGTCGAAGCGGTGTTCCCGATCGAAGCCGCGCACCTGCGCCAGGCCATCCGTGACGATATTCTATTCCCGCATTTACGCGACACGGCGCACCTGCGCCGGATGAATGAGCAGGGCTTGTACGAACGCGTGGCACCGCAGCCGGATGAAGCGCCGCTCGACTCCCAGCAGCAAATGCTGGAGCGGGCCGGTAGCTGGAATCAGACTCCGCATGAGCGATAACGCAGAAATGAATGTGGAACTTTAGGTAATCACCAGATCTATGCCACGTCCAATCGCACCAACCGATTCCGGTGCCCTTCATAATCCGGCACAAGACGCTCGTACGATTTCGGCATCAGTGAGGAAGAGATAAGGAAATCCGCCGATGCCCGGTTGCAGGCAATCGGAATATTCCAGACGACGGCGATGCGCAGCAGCGCTTTCACGTCCGGATCGTGCGGATGTGGTTCCAGCGGGTCCCAGAAGAATATCAGCACGTCGATCTTGCCTTCGCTGATCTTCGCGCCGATCTGTTGATCCCCGCCTAGCGGTCCGCTCTGCAACCTGGTCACCGGCAGATCTAGTTCCGTCGCGAGCAGCTTGCCGGTCGTCCCGGTTGCGATGAGATGATGCCCGGCCAGCGCCTCACGGTTAAACTTCGCCCAGGCCAGGAGATCCTGCTTCTTATTATCGTGCGCCACAATCGCAATCGTTTTCTCGTCCGCCATCGACACCGTATTGTTGTTCATCGCTTCTCCTCGGTCATGAATCTACGGACTTTCCAGCACCGTTCTTCCCGAAGTATGGCAGGCTCTTGTTACGAATGGATTTCATGCCAAACGCCGCTGCGGGATCCAGCACTTACGCGGGTATCAGCCGGCCGTAAACAACCGTGGACCAGCTAAACGAGTGACTTGGGACGCTCACACCACCGGCCCGGCTTCATGACCGTACCCATGGCCAGAACAACAAGAATGCCGGCAAAGAGCACCAGCGTCACCATGAGAAAGAACGCACCGCGCAGATTGGGAAGCATGCAGGCTCACCTCCTTGCCGTTCGTCATGTTGTTCACACTGACCCGCGCCACGGCCGGAACACTTCCGGCTTCACCCTATTCAAGATACTGTTCCGGATCGAGGACGATCTTCTCGATCGGACCGTCTGACGGAATCGTCAGAAGATGGAGCTGGCCGCCCACCGCGCCGTTCTCCATCTGGAATGTCTCTGCGTGATCGATCGTCGCTCGCACCGCAAGCTTGTACAAAACCTTTGCATCGTCGAGGCTGAATGCCGACAAGAAGCAATGGTCCTCTGCGCGCAGGCGATTCGCCTCGATCGCCCGACTGACTTCGGGTCGCTGCTTGTCCCGTTCAAAGTGGCCGCTCGTATCCAGCAAGAGCGCCGCAACACGCTCCTCTCCCAGGAATCGTACCCCACAGCCGTCGAAACTGAGCTTCCCGACCGGCGCCGTTTTGACGCTCCAGAGCCCTTTGCGGTTCTTCTCCCAGCGCAGCTCTCGAACCGCGGCCATCGGCGTGGCGCCATCAAACCCGGCCACTGCGACAAACGCGATGTGGGGGTTCGCCGGAGCCGGCAGTGCCGCCGCCGGAGTTGTGCCCGGCCCCTGCTGTTCCCGGTACCTGTCGAACAGTTTGCGAATGAGAAGGTCCGCCTGTGCATCGACCGACAGCGGCTTACGCGACCGGGAGAGGGTCTTGCAAACAGCCTGAAACTGCTGATGCAGGGAAAGCCGTTCGCCATACCACCCCTCAAAAGCCGCCACCGTCCGCTGACTGGGCATACAGGTTTTTTCTATTCGGGAAGGGTTAGGGGCGCCGGATCCCCAGAGCACGGTGTCGGCTCCGAGCATGATGCCGGTGGAAGTGAGAAAGATTCCGATCAACGTCCCAAACATGATGGTTTCATCCTATCGCAGGCTCATCACCAACAGGTTGCAGCCGGTTCAAGATCGCGTTAACCGTCCGCATTCCATAACAGGCAAGGATAATTAACACATCCGTTACAACAACCCGAGCGGCGCGTAACAGCTTCTCCTCTATATATCTCTCCGCGATGTCTACAACCAACCCGCCGGCTCGTTTCATTACATCGACAGGTAGCCTGCGCCGACAGGCAGTAGTTCAGGCCATCCTATGGCCGCTTCTCACCGGGTTGTTGCTCGTCACGGCTTCCTGCGGGGATTTGCAGGATCCGGCCTCCGGAACGCAAGGGGCCTCTTCTACACAACCGTCCGTCACCCCGGTTTCCGGACAACAGACCGGAGATACCGCGACGCCCGGCGCTGATGCCCCCGCGGTTCCCGCTGAACCGGCTCCCTCACTCCCGTCGCCGGAAACCTCCCAGCTTCCGACAGAGACGCCCTCCGGCGCGCCGCCTCAAGCCCTGGCGTTGGAGAAGCCTGAGACGCAGCCCATCACATTCGAATGGAACCCGAGCCCTTCCGGCGATGCAGTAGGATACAAGATCCTGATCTCGACGATGTCTGCCACAACCCAATATACATTCCAAACCGGCCCTGAAACCCGCCTCACCGTAGACCTCCCGAAAGGGGAGAGCTACTACGCAACCCTATTCGCCTTCAATAGCGCCGGGCAAAGTCCGCGGACCGACTACATACGATTCGATCTGTTCTGATTCCTGCCACAATCAGCGTGACCGGGAAGGGCCTAAGAAGGCCGGCGAGGAGCAGTCCTGCCCACCAGGCAGACTCCTGAAGAATCCGTTTTTCTGTACGCACCGTCAGTGCGCTGCTGGGGCGAACATTTGAGCCTGGTTCTGCAGGATTGCGTCGAGCCTGATTCGGGATTGGCTCTGAAGACGTTTCACGTCATCTATCGCAAGGAGCGGATCGGCAAACGCCTGGTCGGACGGAGCGATCGGGGCCAGCGAAAACATGCTTAAGGCAGAGCGCTTCGCAGCCGGTTTGTTCTTCCAAGGGTTATAGAGCGGGTCGCCGACCAGCACCATACGCCAGCTCACCCAACGGCTGGTCAGATAATAGGACTCGACCAAGGAGTACTGGCCGGTCATGAGCAGCGCAGCGAATTCGAGCGGCTCTGGGAACGCATCCAGGTAGGGCTCCCCGACTGAGCCGAGCGTCGCGGTAATCCCGTGATCCAACGCATTCTTGCACCAGCCTGCCTCTCCGTGGCGGTGGAGACTCACGGCTTCGCCGGACGCCATGTGGTACCCGATCGCGCCGGTCCGGAAGGTAAAGGCATCTTCATATTGTCTCAGCCGGTACCAGCCCGCATAGAACGCGACGTCCGGCGCGGCGCCGGGACGCTCAAACCGCGCCTCCGTGTTGTCCAGTTGCGAGCGGTACATCGTGTGCTGCGTGACAAACTGATGCAAGTCCCGCAGGCTTTGATCGTAGCGGCCATACGTATCGGACGGATCCTTGACCGGCATTCCACGCGCGTCCAGATAGACCGTGCCGTTCAGCCCCTGCCGCTCCGCTTCCATCGCGCGATCCACCAAGCGGCTCGCCAGATCGGCTGTCGAAGCATCGAGCCGGCCCACCATGAGAACAGGGATCTCTCGATGTCCCCCTCCGGATTTCTTGAACGCATGGTACAGCGGATTCGCCCGGCGCCAGGCCGCGCCGTACAGCGACCGATCCCACCAGAGCAGACTCAGTTCACTATCGACACTGGCGTCGCCATGTTCCTCCGACAACCGGCTCTGTTCCATCGCGGCCAAACCGAACACTCCGTAAGTTCCGTACACCTGTTCGATCCGCTGATAGAACTCGCTCCGCCGGTCTCGCACCGGAAGGTCCAACGATCCGAGCAGCAATTGCAATCCCTCCGCCTGCTGCCCTCGCGCCTGCCTGGCAGTCTCGCTCTCGGAACTCTGCCCGCCCCGGCGCATCTCGTGCTGCAGTTGCGAGAGCCCAGCCACCCCCTGGTGGTCCCGAACAATGGCCTCTAGTCGTGAAGACCACTGCGCATCGGCCGGCGGCTTCAGCTGTCGCACCCGTCCGGCGGAGGCTTGAACGGCCTCATCGACGCGCAGCAAGAAGGCGATGTGGCGTTCATAGGTGACGGGATCCTCAGCCTGCGGCGCGGCCTGAGCAGAAGCAGGCGCAGAGCCGGAACTCGCCGCGATGGCACCGGCCCGGCGCTCAAGATCCTCCAGCCGCGTCCGCGCGGCCCCGAGCCTGGCAGTGGCATCGCGACGCCAGCGCTCTTCGTCGTCCGTGAGCCTCGGCGCGGCGACGCGGAGCGGAACACCGAAGACCGTCACGACGACACGAATCGCTTTATGAATATCCCGCGCGTGGAGCGTCTGCCGGAGAGGCGCCGCCAGCCGGCGCTCATAGTCCTCCCGGCTCATGGTGTCGTCGAGGGGAAGATCCAGTTCGACGATGTGCTGCGCGGGAATTCCCCGGCGCGTCGCATAATGTTGTGCGACCGAGAGACTCTCACGGCTATTGACGTTAGCAACAATCACGACCTGATTCGGGGAGAGCTCCGCTCGAGCAGTAGGAATATCGAACAACAAGATCAGGCCCTGGAGAATCAACACAAATCCAATGAGGAGCACCGAAGCAGACATGGGGCTCCGACCCTCCCCTCTCAAACAGTCGCTTCGCAACATCTTTAGCCTTTGCCTCTCAAGGCCGGTGCCAGGATTGCCCAAGACCAGGCCCGCTCTACTCGAAATTTACGCATCGGTAATCCGCCTCTAACTCTGCCGCAACGCCGGGTTTGTAGACTGTACACAATACAACAATATAAAGGGAGGAACAGATGGTCACAGTCGGACAATTGATGAAGAAGGAACTGATTACAGTGGACGCCGGGACATCAGTCATCGACGCGGCGAAGCTCATGAAAACCTGCAACGTGTGCAGCGTGCTGATCGCGGAGAAGGGGCGCATCATCGGCATCGTCACGGAATCGGATATCGTGAAAAAGGTCATCGGCTCAGACCGCGGTCCGTACTTCGTTCCGGTGGAAGACATCATGAGCACCCCGGTCGTCGGGATTGAAGAGCGAAGACCTCTCACAGAAGCGGCAGACTTGATGAACAAGCACCGGACCCGCCATCTGGGAGTCATGAAGGGTGGATCGGTCATCGGGATTTTGTCCGTCCGTGACTTACTCCAGCCGGTTTCTGTCGACGAATTCTAACCCCCTCAATCCCTTCCCGTCTCAAACTTGTCATACCCTGCTCTCCTGCAACTCTCGCGGGAGGGCGGTGTCTATCTATGTCGTGAACCATGGGTGCCGGACAGGAATGACGCAGGCAGGGCGAGGAGCCTGTCCGACATTGCCTTCGTGACGAGGCGAAGGAGATGTGATCAGCTGCGAGGCCGCAGGCCGGGAAACACCGGAGGCGTATCCCTGAATACGCTGAGGATTTTTTCTGGCCGAGAACGACGCAGATGGTGACAGATCATTCGCCGCAGTAGAACGGTCAGTGTCGGAGAGGCTCCTAATTCCGCAATTTATACCCGACACCGCGCACCGTCACGATCAAGGCAGGATGAGTCGGATCGATTTCGATCTTGTGGCGGAGCGAGTGGATATGGACGTCCAGCGCATGTTCTTCCAGCGCATAGCCCTCGCCCCACACGCGATTCAGCATTTCCTGGCGTGAAAAGACACGGCTGGGAGACTCTAAAAACTGGCGGAGGATTTGGAATTCTTTCGGCGTCAGTTCAACCTGGCGCCCTTGCACAGTCACCTCATGCCGATCGAGGTCCATCTTCACATCGCCGACCCCATAGTGCATGGGGGTACCGCTGGATGTGTCACGCCGTCTCAGAATGGCACGGACTCGCGCGACAAGTTCACGGGTACTCTGGCTGCACACAACCAGATCGATCCCGCGATCGTAGTCCTGCACACATTCGTCTTCACTACAAACCGGCACAGTGTCATCTATGGCAACGATGGGAACCGTCGCCAATGTCCGAAGGTTACGCAGATTCGAGGTGGTCCCGGTTTGACGATCAATGACAATCAGGGAGGGCACCGACGCCTTCGCCTCGGTAAACGCCGCCGACTCAGTCGTCACGACCGTGCCGCGGTAGCCATTACTCTCCAGCGCTTTCTTCAGCGATTGCGCGAACGAATCCGTCCGAACGAAGATGAGGATGGATTCAGGAGGCTGGGCGGAGCTTGATATGGTTGCATGCATCGCGATGCCCACATTACGGCCTCGCAGTTAAGCCCGCCTTAGGGCCGTGTAAATTGTCCGTTAACTCCTGCACCCCTCGCGACGGCTTGCCCGGATCTGTCATTCCGGAGTTAACATGGAGTTAACAATTCATTGATCCGGCGGCAATCCCGACTCCGTAACGTGCAAGTGTGCTCGGCCACTGTTCTGGCACGATGCTATTCCTTGGAGGTCTAATAGTGATGTGGAACTACCTGCCCGCATTGATCGATTGTCCGCAGGCCTCTCGCCTGCTTGTCCTGGCCGTCGGCACCTGCCTGGCATGGAGCAGTCCCGCAGCGGGGCAAGTCCGGCCAGGCCTGGATCCGCAAATCGCCGCCTACCAACCCACAAGCGCCCTAAACGGCTCTCTCTCCATTTCAGGCTCGGAGACCATGCGTCCGATCACGGAATCCTGGGCTGCCGACCTCAGACAGCTCTACCAGGGGCTAAAGATTTCTGTGACGAGCGAAGGGTCCGAAGCAGGGTTAGTGAAACTGCTGGAGGGCAAGGCGCAGATCGCGGCCATGTCCCGCCGGATGAATAAGCAAGAGATCGGAGAGTTCATCAGGGAGTTTGGATACGAACCGACCGAGGTCCCGGTCGCCGTCGATGCGTTGGCGGTGTTCGTGCATAAAGACAATGCCATCGAAGGGTTGAGCCTGGCCGAACTCGATGCGATTTTCTCGAACGAGCGGCGGCGCGGACTGAAGTATCCGCTTCTGACCTGGGGCGATCTGCTTTTAGATGGAGAATGGAAAGAGGCACCGATCCATCTCTATGGAAGAAACCTCCAATCCGGAACCACCACCTTCTTTCGTGAGCACGTACTGAACGGCGCGGCGGCCAAGAAAAGCATGTCCACGGCGCCGGGATCAGCCTCAGTCGTGATCGAGTTGATGAAGGACCGGTTCGGGATCGGATTCAGCAGCATCGGGTATCAGACTTCAGGAGTTCGGGCTGTTCCTCTGGCCTCGGTGCAGGGAGGACGATATGTCGTACCCAGCTTTCAATCGGCCATGGACGGATCCTACCCCCTCAGACGGAATCTGTATCTCTATGTCAATAAACTGCCCAAAGCGGCGCCGCCCGCCCCGCTCGCAGAATACGTGAAGTTTGCCCTCAGTCAGCAGGGGCAGCAAGCCGTTCTTGCGCAAGGCTATTATCCACTCGCAACCGCAGAGTTGACTCGGCTGACGATGCTGTGGGCGACACCGATCCGCGCCGCAGCGGCTGACCAGCCCGCAAAGCTCAGAGATTAGGGATCCCGTTCTATCCGATGAAGAGTATACTGCCCCATGCTTTCAGCGTTGCCGCGGCCATCGGGCTCACGGCAGCCTGCGCTCCAGGCCAGTTTACGACCGTCACGATCTACGACACCCCGGCCGCGTTCGTCCGGCTGGAACTCGACCGGACCGTCGAAACGGGGCAAACACACTCGCACCCGCTGTCTCTCACCCCCGCACAGATTGCGGCCGTTCTGGCCGGCGTCATGATCGAAGAGCCGCTCGCCAAACTCCCGTTTTACGACGACACAAGCCAGCCACGCCGCCACCGGGCGTTCACCGAGCAAGAAGTGATCTTCTTCGCTCCGTTGCTCGCCGGCGCATTAGCCCAGGCAACGCCTGAAGAGGTCGTTACCTTTTATGAATCGCGGGATATCTCGAGGACCCGAAGGGAAGTTACCTCAGGCGGGCTCTTTGCCGATGGGGAGGAGCTTCATCTCGTGCTGGGCAACTACCGGTCAGAAACTCATTATAGCGCAGACTTTGGCGGCGCCGATAACACCGACGACCGGCTCACCCCCATGAAAGCGCTTGCCCCCCAGCGAGGCCGTCTATACTTCGAGCCACGCTACGCTGAACGCTCCAGCGACCGGAGCGGCCTGCCCCGTTGGTTCCAGTTGGACCGGCGGGAAATCATCGTACAGCACTCGCTGCTCCCTCCACGCGCCATATTCAACCCCACACCAGCCACGCCCCCCGTCGACGCGCCGGCCAGCATGCGGCACTGAGCACCGTGCAGAACGCGCGACTCCGGTAGAAGCCCAGGCTAGAAGCTCCACTGCAGCTGGAATCGGAGGAGATTGCCGGACTGCAGCTGGTAGGGAGTCTGTATACAGCCCACCGGCGATCCGGACAGGCTGCAGGTATTCACTGGGAGCGTGGCTGACTCACCTGAGGTACGCTGAGTCCACGTATACATGACCGTCAACTCCAACGCCCGATTGAACTGATACTCGAACCCTGCCTCCCACTCTCGCACGGTATGTCTCGGCGCATTGGCTTCATGCTTCTTACCCCCGTAGTATTCCTGTACACGGATAAAGGGCAAGATGCTTTGGCAATATGTATCGCACGTATACTTGTAGTAAAATTGCAAATACCCTCCGCGAAGGCTGCCTAGCGTTACGTCCGTCAAAGCCTGGTTCAGCTCCGGACCTCTTCCGATCGTATACTCCGCTTGAAACCCAAATGGTTGAGGAAACAACACGGCATGCCATGCGACCCGCTCATCCAGATAATTTCCCCCGTTCGTCACCCGGGGAGTGATGGTATCGCCACCCGTAATCCCCGCATTGGCTGGAACGACGGGAGCCGTCGAGACATGAAAATACCCGGTGTACGCATCCATCCCGAGTTCCAGAATCTGCCCGTTGGGAAACTCGTAAGGATACATCGAGTGAAAAATTACATGTTTGTTTTTGTTGGCCTCCCGCTGGTTGGCCGTCTGACCGTTGTAGACCCCGATCCCGAGCATCCCGTAGTCGCCCGAGCCCTTCAGCCCACTGTCAACGAGACGGCGGAACCGTTCACGCACGCTGGTCGGCGCGTAGTAGAGAAACAGCCCCATGTCACGCTCGTCCTTCGCCGCACTATTTATGGCGTCGTTACGATCCAACGCCAGACGGTTTTGACTCGATTGCATGTTCTCAAACCCGTAGGGCACCTTCGATTGTCCGGCGCGAATACGCCATTCCTTGTTCTCAGTCAGAAACAGATCGGCGTACCAGTCCCGAAGCTGCCCGACGTTGTTCGACCCGTCTACCGAGGAGGCGAAGTCCGGCTGGATGTAGACGAAGACCCGCTCATGTGGCTGTCCGCTGATGATGACGCGGCCGCGGCGGAGAAAAAATTCGTTGTTTTTGCCGATCGACCGGTCACCCTGATTATTGACCAGTTCATCGCGGTTCAGGCTGTGGTTATAGCGAAGCTGTGAGTAGCCACGGATGCTGATTTTCTCGTACCATCGCTCTCGCAACGGCACGTCGCCCACCCCACGGCTTTCCTCAAACGATTTGGCTTCACGCTTCTCTTCTTCGGCTTTGAGCTTAACCCACTGGTCGATCGAGATCTGCTTGTTCTCAAGCAACAGATCTTCGAGTTGACCGGCCATGACCGGAGAACCGAACAAGCCCAGACACACAGAGACCCACGCAGAGTTCCGCAACCAGCCCGCCGCTTTCGTCTTCATGCACATCCCTTCCGTCATGGTCACATACAGAGACATGCACAATATGTAGAGACGATTACAGCCGGGTTACGATCAGCTCCTGTCTCGGTTAACTCATCAGGGAGGGGGAGTTTCGGTGGCGGCAACCATGCCGGACAAGCCGGCGGGACAGAGTCGGGAAGGATCTAGCAGGTGTTGACAACCTCAACCCCCGTTCGCCGAGGCGCGCTGTTCCGCGGGCGAGGCCGTCCGCTTCGTCCGTCGCTCGTGAAGCGTCGTTCGTCTCTCGTGGTAGGGTCGGCGGAGGCAGGCTCGCGAGATACGCTTCACGTTTCACGCCTCACGTTTTGCGGTGCGCTGGACGCCGCTGGTGGACTTTTTCAGCATCCTGTTAAAAGCAGGCCCGCAGGCGCTGACTGTAGTATTTCGCAAAGCCTTTGATCCATCTCGGTGAACTGAGGGAGCCCAGGCTCCACGCCGGATTGAGCCGCCGGAGACGGATTTTGACATCGCGGAACTCCGGATCCTGCTTGTGAATAACCATGTACAGCTCGCATGCCTTCTGCGTTCGATGGAGGGTTTCCAGTGTGCGGGCGAGAAAATAACGCATATTGAGACGCTCAATGTCCGTTCCTTGCTTGCTTTTCAAGAGAGCCACCAGCTCCTTGGCCGCGTCCTCATGCCGGCCCACCGCGCTGAGACACAACGCAACTTGGGACAACGCCCGCACCTGCTGCAGCGCGTCCGTCGCCGCCCGTTCAAACGCGGCAATCGCCTGTTTGTACGATCCGGCCTGTTTCAAGGCGAGTCCCTGTTCGTAATACGACTGGGGCTGGGCTGCGGGCTGAGTTGACGGCTGGGAAAGCGCTGCGGCCTGTTCTGGCGCAGAAGAAGCCGCCGCAGCAGCCGCAACTTCCAGTTCTTCAGCGACGGCATCCTCCCGACTGAACAGATCGTCGAACGCATGCTGCGCGACAGGCAGGATGCCCCCCGCCCGCCGATCATTGGTCGCGCGCCACACAATGCTGGCGGTCACCAGCGGCGCTCGCTCCGCATAGCCATAGGCGAGAGACACATCGCAGACCTGGTTGATCAATCGGGCGTTGCCGCCCGTCAGGCGGTGCACCATGACCGACGCCTGGGTTGTCATAACCGGTCGCGCGCCACCCGCCGTCGCCATGCGGTGCCAGATATACAACGGGGTTTCATCCTCCCCCAGCGGTAGTAAATGATAATCGACGGAGATGCGCTGAGCGAATTGGATGAGGTCCCCGCGCTGGAGCAGACCGCGGAGGCCCGGCTGGCCCGACAACACGATCTGGAGCGGCTGATTCCGCCCGTTGTTCACGTTCGACAAGAGACGCAATTCTTCCAGCATCGCCGGGCCGAGATTCTGCGCTTCATCCACAACCAGAACGACCCGCCGCTGGCACTGATGCTCACGGGCGATGAAGGCCGTGAACGTCTTGAACAGCTCGACGCTGTCCATGCCCTTGCCGTCAAGATTGAACGCCATCAGCACCCAGGGCATCAGACTCCCCAGACCGGCGTGCGTGTGCGAGAGCACGCCCAATGTCACTTCATGCTGCGACTGCTCCAGGATCGTGTTCAGCAGGGTCGTCTTGCCGGTCCCCGGCTCGCCGGTGATGACCGTGAAGATGGCCCGGTTGAATAATCCATACTCCAGCAGATTCAGAGCCGTCTTGTGCTGCTTCCCCAGATAGAGGAAGCGGGGATCCGGCACCAGCGTGAAGGGATTGGTTCGAAACCCATAGAACGATTCGTACATACAAGCCTCGCAGGCGGTCGGTTAGTTTGCAGCCAGCGCGCGCATGGCATCGACGTTGCGTTGGTCTTTCCCCGATTGATTCAAGACCGTCCCGAGCACAGGCACCGCCCCCCGCACCAGGGCCAGCGACTCTTTGATATCCTGGCGGGTGGTCATACCCTCCCCGGCCACCAGCAAGAGCGCGTCCAGTGAAGGCGCGAAGGCCAGCACATCCGAGCTGACCAGCAACGGAGGCAGATCGATCACGATGACCCGGGCCGGATAGCGATGCTTCACGTCCGTGATCAGCCCCGACATCCGCGTAGACGTCAGCACCTCGGCGGAGCGCTGGATCGGGCGGCCACCGGGAAGGACCACCAAACGCCCCAACCCAGGGTGGATGAGAATGTCCTCCAGCGGGCAGTCTTCCAACGCATAGTCCGCCAGGCCCCGACAGTCCCCCAATCCGAGCAAGGTATGGATATGCGGCTGCTTCAAGTCGGCATCGATCAACATCACGGTTTGCGTCGTTTCCATTGCCAGAGTGATCGCGAGATTCAACGCCGTCAGCGACTTCCCTTCCTGTGCTCGGGGGCTCGTCACACCGAGGACATTCCAGCGATTCTCCCACAAGCGATGCAGCACCTGCGTGCGCAAGAGCTGATACCCGTCGGCAAATTCCCCCCGGTCAAAGGCCGACACGACGCGGTGACGCCGCAAGACCTCTTCCCGGCATTCCACCACCCGTGTCTTGGAGTACACGATCGGCGGAGGGTTCTGTCGGGAAGACTGATAGGGTTCGGAACGCCCCCCGGCCCCCTGCCGGGACTCCTGCTTAAACTGTTCGATGGCTTGCGAGAGTTCTTCCATGGCTCTTCTCCTTATCCCAATCAGGCCAGACCGAGTTTCCTGAGCGCGGCAAACCAGACGATATCGAGCGGCAGCCAAAGGTAGTGCGCTACGACCGCGGCCACGACTACCGCCCCCGCTCCCGCCCACCACCAATAGCGGCGGCGGCGAATCACGTCCAGGACCTCCTCTTCCATCGGGAGATAGCGAATGACCGCCAGCGGGGCCATCCCGGCCGCCAGACTCAATTGATAGGGAGTGCGGATGGTCTCGTCCAGCTGTTCGGCCGCCGCCCCGGCTCCCACCCCGCCGACGATGGCGAGCAAGCCCGTGAGAATCAATATGACCGGCCGGTTCGGCCGCTCTGTCCGCTCCGGAAGGTCGGCGGGATCGATCAGGGAAAATCGTTCTCCCTTGCGCTGAACTTCAAGCCCTTCCGAAACCTGGGCTTCCATCAGGCGGGAGCGAATTTCCTGATACTTGTGCGTCGTGCCCTCTCGATCGCGCATCAAGTCCTGGTATTCCGGTTCAACCTCCGGAAGACGCTCGACCCGTCTGGCCATCTCCTCGGCGCGTCTTTTCAGCGAGATTTTGGACTTTAGAAGCGCCTGCAGCGAGGCCGACGTGGACGCGAGCTGCGATTGAATGTTGATATAGGCCGGGTTCTCCGGTTTGAACAACGCCTTCCTCGGCGGTCGCTTGGTCATCTCCGCCAGGTCTCGTTCCAAACCCGCCACGGCCTGTCGCGCATGGGTCACGTCCGGATGGTCTGCTCCATAACGCTCCATCAGAGTCGCCAACCGGGACCGTTCTCCCTCCAATCGCTTCGGGACATCCTCTCCCGGCGCGTCGCCCCCCGTTTCCCGCTCCAGCGCCGCCAGCTCCTGCTTCATCTTGATAATGTCAGGGTGGTCCTCGGACAAGTACCCGCTTGCGCTGGCGTATTGCGCGCGCAAGGCCTTCAACCGCTCCCCCGAGTCGAAGATCCGCTCGCCGCTGGCGGCAATCATGGGGGTGTTGGGTTTCAGCGTCGCCAGCTCGCCTTCCAGAAACCGCTTGCGCTCTTCAAGACTCCGGATCTCTCGATCGACGTCGATCAACTCCCGGTCTGCCTGATTCAACAGTTGCATATTGAGCTGGGTCAGCTCCGGCAAAGCGCCGTCGGCCTTCTGTTTGACCACCGCGATCTTGCTTTCGAGCGCTTCGATGTGATGCGCGAGATTCTCGGCTTCTTGTTTCAGGAACGCCGTCGTCTGCTGCGCGTGGCGCTCCCGCGACTTCAGATTCTCTCCCAGAAACAAATCCGTCAGCTCGTTCGTCACCTTCTGGGCCAGATCGGGGGTTTCTCCGTCATAGGCCAGCGTAAAGGCGATCGTCGCCTGCGTGGGAGTCTGGGTGCGCTTATCGACCACTTTGACGTTGATCACTTCAATCTGAATATCTTTGACGAACTGCTGCAAGACCTCCTCGGTCGGGCTGCCCTTCCGGAGCCGTTGGTACAGCCCGTACTGCTCCACAATTCTCCACAGACTGGCCCGGCTCATGACCTGCTGCTTGATCGTTTCGATCCGCTGATCGGCATAACTGGTGATCGTCGAGCGGACGAGATCGGTGGGAATCTCCTGCTCCTCGATCAGGATCGTCGCCTTCGACCGGTACACCGGAGGCCACAGGAAGGCCGTGGCCAGACCGACGGCCGCGATCACAGACACGACGGCAAAAATGACCGACCGGCGGCGGCGGACCATCTGCCGGAAATCCTTCACGGCATGACCTGCTTCGACCGACCGATCTGCTCCGATAGACTGCGCGATCGCCATAAACACCTCTCCTTAACGCCCGACCGACAGCTTGGGCGGATAGTACGTCAGCATCACCGTCGTCGCGTTTCCCAACGCCCGTTCGCCGAAGCTCTCCACCTCGCGCCGCCCGTACGTATAGGCGGCATCCACCGACCACCATTGATCGAGTTTCCAGGTCAACCGCGGCGTCACATTGATATAGCGGTTTTCCGGAAACGTGAACGGGACCGCTTTCGACGCAATGGAGGAGGCCAGAAGCACCTGCGCATTCACCGAGGCGGTCAACCGGTCCGTCAGATTGTGAGACAGGTTGATGCCGACCCGTTCCGTCTTCAGGAGCAGGCCGAATCCGCTCGGATTGATCTCCCGGCCCACCACGAGTTCCGCAAACCCGGCATCCCATTGCTTTTTGACATTGGCGCTGGCCACCCACAGGGTTTGCGTATCGGTGAGCCGCACCGGTCCGAACGAGATGCTGGAGGTCACCAGCTGCGGCCCTCCGGACACGGTCGCCGTCAGTGTTTCAGTAAACGCGTGCGACCACGAGGCCTGCGCCCCGACGATATGAGATCGCATGGCGCTGGCGTTGGGCACACTGAAGTTCGTATAACTTCCCGTCACCTGCATGCGATCGGTCTCTGTCGGTTGATACGCCAGTCCGGTGGACCCGCCCTGCACCTGATAATCCACCAGTCCCAGCCGCGCGCCGTCCTCGTACGTGGCGTTGGAATACTGGTAGGAACTCTGGAGAGACAGCCGCTCCGTGAACGCGTGCGACCACGACGGCGCCAGGTTCCACATATTGCGCTGCGTGAAGCTGAGCACGACGCCGGTCCGCAACAGTTCCCCCATCAATGTATTGTCTCTCGTAAACCCGCCGTCGAATCCGAAAGTCTCCCGAGCCAGCCCGTACTTCACGGAGAGCGGAAAATAAAGGTTGAGCAGGTCCTGATTCCGGCCGCCGTAGTAGCGCACCAGATCGGCCGCCGCTTTCCCGCTGACGTCCAGGTTTTCCGTCGACCCGGCGAACCTGACGCCGGGCGAAACCCAGTGCCCGTAGACCGGCTTTTGCGGACCCGCCACCAGCAGCAGGTTGCTGTTGTACTCACCCCTCACTCCCAACGACGGCTCAGCCGACCATTCTGCCGCGTGCCCGCTTAGGACAAGCCCGCCTATGCAGAGACTGCTTCCCGACAACACCGCCGTCACAAGCCATCGCCACATCATACATCTACATCGTTGCGATGGAGGGTGATCCCTCAAGGCACCATGACCACATCACCGCGCTGCAACAACGCATTGCGCTCCAGATTCTTCCCCCGTTTGAGATCTCCATAGGGAACGGGAATCACCTGTTGCTCGCCATTGATACGCCGGATGATTCGAATATCGTTTTCAGACGCAAACGGCGTCAGCCCGCCGGCAAGACTCAATGCCTGCAGGACATCCGTCGTGTGACCGATCATGAACTCGCCGGGCTTGTTGACGCGGCCCAGCACATAGACCCGGTAGCTCAGTACTTTGATCGCCGCGACCGAGACATTCGGGTTGGGAATAAACTTCGCCAGCCGCTTGGCGATATCCGCCCGCACCTCTTCGACCGTCCGCCCCGCCGCCTGCACTTCACCCACAAGGGGAAAGGACACGAACCCGTCAGGCCTGACGACGACCTCTTTGGTCAGATGTTCATCCTTCCAGACGGCGATCGCCAGCACGTCTTCCGCTCCCAGGAGATACTCGACGCCGGATCCGGCGCCAGGCGTCGCCCCCGACTTACTCGAAGACTCCAATACACTGCAGCCGCCGAGCCAGAGCAGCAGCCCGCCGAGAAGCGTCCGGGACAGCATTCGCATGACATGAGAGAGCGGCATCATATTACCCATCGATCTTCGCCAGCATGGATTTGGCCTCTTCAAACCAGGGGTAAGCCTGCTTGGACTGGAGCGCCTGACTTAAAAGCTGCCGCGCCTCCGTCTTCTCACCCGACTGGGCATAGGCCACACCCAGGTGATAGTTGAGCACCGGATGGCTCGGCGCCTGGGCGAGCGCTTGCTTGAGTAGCCTGAGCGCATCCGGCCGATGACCCAGCTTGAGATGCACCCATCCGAGCGTATCGAGGAGATAGGCGTTCGAGGTCTGGGTTTCGAAATCCCGGCTCAACAGCAGCGCCCGTTGCAAACTCTCCGCATCGCCTTTCCGATCAACCAGCAGCGCCGCAAGATTATTGGCAGCCAGGAGCGATTTTGGATTGGACTTGAGCGCCAGCTCGTACTGCGCCATCGCCTCGTCGGTGAGATCCCGTCCCTCCAGGCTCGTCGCCAGCATCACCCGCAGCTGTTCATTGTCCGGACTCGCTTCCAGCGCCTTCTTAAGAGCCGCATCCCCGGCGGCCATGTCCCGCTTGGCGTAGCGGAACTGCGCGAGATGCACCCAGGGGGTCGTCCACGACGGATTCAACTGCGTGGCCGTTTCGAACCGCCCCATGGCAGCCTCGGCCTCCCCCTTCATCAGCAACACCTCGCCGAGAAAACCCGCCGCATAAGGATGGCCCGGCTGTTCCGCGACAATTGCCTCGAGCCGGGTCTGAGTTTGTTGCAGGGCCCCGCGCTGCACCCCGAGCCGGACCAGGGCAAGGAGCGGCTCGGCCGCGAGCGGCTGTTGTGTCAACGCCCGGTTGAAGGCGGCCTCCGCTTGATCCCATTGTTGCTGCGCCGCGGCCGTCTGCCCTTCCGCCAGATCGACCTTGGCGCGATCGGCCCCGGCGGTACGGAGGCGGGACAGCGTGTCGTGCGAACGGTCCCAATCCTTCTCCTGCATTTGGATCTGATAGAGGAGGCCCAGAAACGTGAGATTGCCGGGATCGCGGGCCAACAACGGGTCGAGCCGCTTCTTCGCCTCCGTCAGCCGGCCGCCGGTCACGTCCAATCCGACCAGCACAATCTGGGCCTCGGAGTGAGCCGGAGCCAGGGCGACAGCCTTTTCCAGACTTTCACGCGCCAGAGCGAGATCGCCGTTCATCAATTGCGCGCGCCCCAGGAGCACGTGGACGTCCGCCGCTTCCGCCGCATCCTTCAAGACTGATCGAAAATCCTGGGCCGCCGCCTTCCCGTTCCCGCGTTGTAACGCGATCTTCCCGCGCAACAGCAGGGCATCCGACGAAAGAGGATTGTCTTTGAGAATCTGCTCCAACGCCCGCTCGGCCTTGTCCGGCTGTCCTGCCGCCCATTCCAGACCAGCCAGTTTCACTTGCGCGTCCAGACCTTCAGGTTTCCCTGAGAATTCCTTCTGGATCGCCTCATAGACCGACTGAGCTTTCGCCTGTTGCTGCGTCCGCTCATATAGCCCCCCCAGCGCAAACCGGATCTTCCCGGAACGCGGCAGATCTTCGAGGGCCTTTTGCAATGCGGTTTCAGCCTCAGCGGTGCCGCGCCGCTTCGCTAAATACTCCGCAAGAGCCAGACGACGGTCGTCGCTGTCCGGATCGAGCTTCGCCGCCTCGCGCATGATCGCCTCGGCCTGCTCATACTGTTGCTGTTGGTCGAAGAGAGCCGCTCGACGGAGACGGTGGTCGAGCACCTTCGGTTCCAGCGTAATCATGCGCTGGAACGTTCGATCCGCCTCGGCCGGGTTGCCGGCGCGCACATAGATCGTGGCCAGCGCTCCAAGCAGCTCGACGCTGTCGGGGTGCGCGTCCAACGCCTGCCGGATCACCGGCACCGCGTCCGCCGTACGCCCGCGTGACGCATACAACGAGGCCAGTAACAGGGCGGCATCGACATCGGCCGGAGCGCCGGTGCGCAGCTGCTCCGCCTGCGCGATCGCCTGATCGACCCGTCCGCCCACGGCCAGCGCGGCAATTTTGAGCGACCGGGCTCCCACATGCTCGGAATGCAAGGCGAGCACGCGGTCGGCCGCCTGATCCACCCGCTCGATCGCCCGCGCTTCGAGGAAAAATTTTCCCAACTTGATCCAGGCGCGATCATGCGCGGGATTCAACTCCACCACCTGTTGATATCCCGCCACCGCGTTGCGCCAGTTCTTTTCCTTTTCCTCGACCTGCGCGTAGAGGAAGTAGGCCTCCGCATCTTTCGGATCAATCTTGAGGACATTCCGCAGGGCCACCCTGGCCTTGGGATAATTCCCTTCCTGAAAATAATCCTGCGCGCGCAGCAGATATTTTGCCTTGCGTTCTTCCGGACCACCGCAGGACACCAGACTGACCGCCGCAATCGCCGTCACGACGGCTATCAGATATCGATTCATGACCGATCCCTCCTCATATACCCCGTCACGCCCACCACACCCGAACGGCCAGACCGGCCAGCATCCCGGCCGTCAGCCATCCAAGCCGGACAACCATGGCCTGGTGCATCTGGAGCAGAAGCTCAAACGCAAAAAACAACACGATCAGCGTTGCGGTTACTACACTCAAATGGACGGCTCCGACCGTCAGATCCGAGAGAAACGGCATCACCACTGCGAGGAAGACGATCAGATAATCCAACGGAGTCGTCTGGAATCGCGCATCGCCCATCCATCGAATGGCGAGGACGACGAGCACGGCCAGCGCGACAACCCCCAGCGTCAGCGGCGACAGCCAGTCGGCCGGCGACTGGCGTGACGACATCTGCGCGTAGTACACCGCACAGGTGCTCCCGATATAGAGACCGGCCCGCACGGCGCTCGCCGTGCCTCGCGCGATCACCAGACTCCCCAGCACCGCGGCGCCGAGTCCGGCGGCGATCACCCCGACTTCCGCAGGGATATCCCCCGGCGTCGCCAGACAGGCGAGAAGATACAACGGCACGAGCAGCGTGAGCGCTCGCAGCGGCCATGCGCGCAACGTGGCAGACGCAACTCCGGCCGTCGCCGGCTCCTCCGACGGAACGACCGCAGGCGGTAGAGTGGCGGGCCGCCAGGATGACCAGACGAATACCGACAGCACCGATACCGCTAACACCGCATAGACACTCAGCAGAACCGCATCGCTCTGCCAGCGCAGCAGAGCGGCGCACAGGACCGACAACCCCTGGGCCAGATAGATAGCCGTCACGGCCTGCCGGTGCGACAGGCCCGTCGCCAGGAGTTTGTGATGCAGATGATTGCGGTCGCCGACAAAGGGCGAGCGCCCCTGCCAAATACGCTGTCCCATCACGCCGGCGGTATCAAGGAGCGGAATGCCCCAGAGAAACAGCACGAGCAGCGGGCTGTAGGGAGCGCGGGCCGGATCGATCAATAAGATCGCGGCCACGGCGAGGTAGTGCCCGAGGAACTGGCTGCCTGCATCGCCCATGAATACGCGAGCCGGATAGGTGTTGAACCGGAGAAATCCCAGGAGACTGCCCAGCACCGACACCATCAGCAGCATCAGCATCTGGTCGTTGGCCTGGTAGGCCAGATAGGCGATCCCGGCGAAGCTTATCAGCGACAATCCGCCGGCCAGCCCGTCGAGCCCGTCGGCAAGATTCACGGCGTTCGTCATGCCGACGATGACGATCATGGTGATTGTCGCCGCGGCCCAGAGCGGGAGCGCCTGATCGTCGGCGAACGGCATCGCGGTCACTCGCACGCCGGCATAGGCCACGACGATCGCCGCCGCCAGAATCTGTCCGGCAAATTTCATCCGGTGGTCGAGCCCCACCCGGTCGTCCCACATCCCGAACAGCAGAATCACCACGCCGCCCAGGAGACTGGCGAGGATCATCCGGTCCTGAGGCGCCCAGAGCAGCACCGCCGCGATCGTGCCGGCCGCAAACGCAATCCCGCCCACTTTGGCGATCGGCTCCGCATGCATCCGGCGGTCGCGCGGCACATCGATGAACTGAAAGCGCCAAGCCGAAGCGGTCAGCGCCGGAATCAGCGCCATGCAGATCAGCAAGGAACCGATAAAACTGAAAAACAGCGCGCTAGACATCACCAAACTTCCTCATGACCTCATCAATCGGGCACATAGGCGGACAGTAACGGCTGGACGGCCGCCGCCATCTGCATGACCCGGTGATCCGCCGCTCCCTCCGATTCGCCGGGCTGCACCGCGGCCACTAACCGGATCAGGGCCCCGTCCGTCCGTTTCATCGTCAGCGCATCCATGAACAGGAAGAACTTCACCAGGTATTCGCTCGTCACCACCCGGTGGCGCTGCTTGAACCAATAGAGCACGACTTGTTTCTGCTCGCCCTTCTGGATCATCACCCGGTTGGCGCGAAACCCGCTCCCTGCCAGGACGTCACCGGGCACGACCACTTCATCGAGCGACGTGATTTCCCAGCCGCCGCCGGGAATACAGGTCTTCGGAGAATGCGTCGCGCGCCCTTTTTCCTGGGAACGATAGTACGCAGCATAGACATTGATCGGGCCACCGGGGCCTTGATAGTTGGCCAGCAGGTAGTCGTCGAAACGCAACACATCCACATACTGTCGCTCCATCACCATCGGTTCGCCCTGCCATCCGGCCACATGCATGGGAAAATCGACAAAATTCTGGCGCGGAGGGGGTGCGTGGTCGCGCCCGGCGGCATGAAACGACATCGACGTCGTCACGGCCAGGAGTCCGATGCAGGCGAATATTGGGCCGCTCACGACAACCGCGGCGGGACCGGAAGACAACGCCGCTCCCGGGCGCGCCGCAGGCCGAGCGACGTCGGGCGCAGATCTAACGCCGACCTGCTCCAGGAGCCACATTTCCGCGCCGAGTATCGCCAGACTCAAGACGAAGAGGACCCAGCCCTCGAACGCGTGCATAAACCCTTCAGCCGCTCCGTGGCCGAATCTATCGACGAGAACCCCGATCAATCCGATCCGGAGACCGTTCAAGAGCACGGCTAAGGGGATCGCCGAAGCGACCAGCACCACCCGCTTCCATAGGCGACTCTGGAATAGGTACGCGCTCAACAAGGTCAGGGCGATCAACGGAATCAGGTAGCGCAAACCGCTGCAGGCTTCGACGACTTGCAACTGGATCGGGCCGAGGTCGATGACGTTGCCTTCGCGGAAGGCCGTCACTCCGATCAGTTGAAGAAAACCGACGCCCAGTGTCGACGACATGAGTTGCAGGGAAGAAGATAGACTCTGTAACAGCATCTGCGGCGGGGGAATCATGGTCAGGAGATACCCGAGGGGAAACGCCATCTCACGGGTCGCGCGCGGGCCTGCGACCGCCAGAGCCAACCCGACGATCACCAGCCACAAGGAGAGATGCTGAAGAAAATAAATAGTAGCGAGTTCACCAACGAGGTAGAGCGCGAGCCCGAGCACGGCCGGACCGAGGCCCCACCAGGACGGGACCATGCCCGCCGCCACAACCTGTTCACGGCGTAACCAGATGAGAGCCACCGTGATGACCGGCACGAAGAACCCGTGGCTGAAGTTATCATCCTCCATCCACTGCGTCACCAAATACGCCAGACTCTCGGCATAGGCGATGCCGATCAGCACGACGACAGCCAAGGCCGCCCCCCAGAGCATGATCGGCCGGCGACGAGGAAGTCCGGGAGCGCTGACTTCGGTTAAGACCATTCCACTAGTCGGCATGGACGTCACTCCGGAGAATTCCATTTCGTGCTGCTGTCCCATCGTCCCTCAAGAAAAATCTCTCCAGCCGGCCAGTTCCAGCGCGACCAATCCGACGAACTGCGTCCCTTCGATCAACACACGTCTCCACAGCCGGCGCGGTTCGCAGGCAAACCGCCACAACCACTCGAATCCCATGTCGCCGACCCAATCGGGCGCGCGCTGCACCGTCCCCGCCAGAAACTTGAATGCGGCCCCGACCCCGAGCACCAGCGGAACATTCAACCGGTCACGATGGGTGTAGATCCACTGCTCTTGCTTGGGGAGCCCGAGCCCGACCCACAACACATCCGGCTTCGCCTCATTGATGCGCCGGATGACGGCTTCGTCTTCCTCTTCCGTCAACGGACGGAACGGCGGCGAATAGGCTCCGGCAACCGTCAGCCCGGGGTACTGCTGCGTCAGATTGCCCGCAAGGCGCTCAAGGGTCAGATCGGTATCGCCGTAAAAGTAATGCCGGAATCCCAAGCCCTGGGTGCCGAAAAAAAAGGCTTTCATCAAGTCGGTGCCGGCGACGCGGGACCGCACGGCGCCGCCCTTCCACTGCGCGACTTTCACCAGGGAGATGCCGTCAGGAACGGTCAGGTCCGCCTGCCGGACCATGCGCCGGAAGTCGGCCCGGTTGTGCGCTTCGACGACCGCGTGCATGTCGGCCACCACGACCCAATGAGGGCGGAAACGCTCGTGGGTGACCCAATGCGTCATCACCGATACGACGTCAGGAATTTGAATCATGTGGACGGGAAGCCCGAGAATGGGCACTTGGGAAAATCGACTCGCTTGCTCTTGCTCAATCGTCGCTGAAGCCATCGCAGACCTCCTTGTGATACGCACGACGCCGGATCCATGGGAGGCCAAGTCTAGCGAGTCCGCCCGATCGACAGGCCACGCCTAGCTCAAGTTTGTGTTAACGAATCGTTAAACTGTGGGGAGCTCGGGAGTTGCGGTTGAGAGGACTGAATCCGGCAGGGGGGGGCACCAGACTGGCCGGATAAGGCCGGGTCAGTAGACGACTTCCCGAAGCGATTCCCGGTGTGCCTGAAACCAGGACACCGTTTTTTCAATGCCTTCCGGCAGGGACTGTTGCGCCCGGAAGTGGAACAACTCTGCGGCTTTGGAGACGTCGACGCACCGGCGGGGCTGCCCGTTGGGCTTGCGCTCATCCCAGACAAACTCCCCGGAATAGCCGACTTTCTGAGCAACCAGCATAGCCAGATCCCGGATCGAGATTTCCAGCCCGCTCCCCAGATTGACCGGTTCGCTTTGATCATACTGTTCCGCCGCCGCCAGGATGCCCTCTGCCGCATCCTCGACGTACAGGAATTCACGAGTGGGCGTCCCGTCTCCCCAGATCGTCACGGCGGTCGCGCCCTGCTCTTGGGCTTCGGTGCACTTGCGGATGAGCGCAGGAATGACGTGAGACGTTTCGAGATGGAAATTGTCCCTGGGGCCGTACAGATTCACAGGGAAGAGCACGATCGCATTGAACCCGTACTGGGTACGATAGGCTTGCGCTTGAACCAGGAGCATCTTCTTTGCGAGCCCATAAGGAGCATTGGTCTCCTCCGGATAACCGTCCCAGAGCGCCGCTTCTTGAAAGGGAATGGGCGCATGCTTCGGGTACGCGCAGATCGTGCCGAGCGCCACGAATTTCTTGAGGCCGCGGCGCCGTCCGACTTCCATCAATTGCGCGCCCATCATCAGATTGTCGTAGAAAAATTGCCCGGCGCAGGCCTGATTGGCGCCGATCCCCCCGACACGAGCCGCTAGATGAAGGACCAGATCAGGGCGGGCGTCATCATACAGCCGTTCGACGGCATCCATTGTAACCAGGTCATAGTCCCGGCTCCTCGGCACCACGATCGCTCGACATCCGCGCTCTCTCAGCTTCTCCACAACGTAAGAGCCCAGAAAGCCGGCGCCGCCCGTTACCACAACCCTTTGATCTCTCCAGAAGTGCATAACTCCGCCTTTGCCTGGACACCGGTGAGGCGCTGCTGTTCCGCGTCCATGTCGGCCCGCACCATCGTCCGGACCAGGTCATGGAAAGACATCGTAGGCCGCCACCCCAAATCGCGGGCTACTTTGCTCGCATCGCCGATCAGCAGATCCACTTCGGTCGGACGGTAATAGCGAGGATCGATCTTCACGTACTGCGTCCAATCCAAATCGAGGACACCGAAGGCCACATCCAGCAACTCCCGCACGGAATGGGTTTCTCCGGTCGCGACGACATAATCATCGGGGCGATCGGCCTGCAGCATCATCCACATGGCCTCTACGTAGTCACCGGCAAATCCCCAATCGCGCTTCGCGTCGAGGTTGCCCAGAAACAGTTCGTGTTGCAGGCCGAGCTTGATGCGCGCGGCCGACTTGGTGATTTTCCGGCTGACGAATGTTTCCCCGCGGCGCGGCGACTCGTGATTGAACAGGATCCCGTTGCAGGCGAACATCCCGTACGCCTCGCGGTAGTTTACGGTCATCCAATGCGCATAGAGCTTGGCCACGCCATAGGGGCTCCGGGGATAGAAGGGCGTGGTTTCGCGCTGGGGGATTTCCTGAACCTTGCCGAACATCTCGCTGGAAGAGGCTTGATAGAATCTTGGCCGGAGTCCGGTTTCACGAACCGCCTCCAATAGCCGTAAGGTTCCGAGACCCGTGACCTCACTGGTGTATTCCGGGATATCGAAACTCACGCGCACATGGCTTTGCGCCCCCAGATTATAAATTTCATCGGGCTGGACACGGCGCAGCACCTTATTTAAGGAACTCGCGTCGTTGAGGTCTCCATAGACCAGGCGCAACCGCGCCTCGGGGAGATGCGGATCTTCATAAATCTGGTCGATGCGAGCAGTATTGAAAGAACTGGATCGGCGAATGATCCCGTATACCTCATAGCCCTTCGCCAACAAGAGTTCGGCAAGATACGATCCATCCTGCCCTGTAATTCCCGTGATCAATGCCTTCTTCATGACGCCTCCCGGGTCCAACCTGGCCGCCCCATGCCTCGCGCTGATGATCGCCCTTTGGCAGCGGGGGGAGTGTAGCGACCTCTGCAAGATCCGATGCCACAGAGGGCTCAAGACTCCGTTAACAAAACGTTAAATTATTCATCAACGGATCGGGGATGGAGAGGACTGCGCAGCCGCACCAGACCGGCAGTCCCGCGGTGGAGGGAAACAAGCGGTGGAGCAACCGGCTAACGCGGCCGGGAAGCACTGAGGGAGGGGCGGCGGTTCGGCGACGCGTCCTCCAGAACCTCTTGAAACGTTTGGATCATTCGTTCGATATGCCGATCCTTGCTGAAGTGCGATTCGCAACGGCGGCGGGCATTTCGTCCGAACTGCCGTTGGTCCTCGGCGTGGTCCAGCAACGCGCAAATGCGCAAGGCCAGGTCATAGGGGTCGTTCGTATAGGCTTCGACGCCGCATTCCCCGTTGACGACCGTTTCCCTGAGACAGCCTTGATTCGTATAAATAATCGGCAGGCCGGCGGCCATCGCTTCCAGCACCACCATCGGCTGGCCCTCCTGCTGGATTCCTGGAAAAACAAAGATGTCGGAGGACTGTAGCACCGCGTCTTTCGCCAACCCGGTTACCTCTCCGACAAACGTGATATAGGGCTCCAACCGGTGTTGACCGATGTACCATTCCGCCGTCTGCCGATGGAGCTCATGCGACCAGCTTCCGGCGAAGATGAAGGCGACGTCACGGCGATGCCTGAGCACGGTCGGAAGCGCCGCCAGGAGTATCAGCGTGCCTTTCATGCGGTTGAGCGTATTGAGATGCAGAATGCGCCAGGGCCTGGTCCCGCTCGGCGGATTCCGTCTCGGCTCATCACACGACAGCTCGACGCCGTTCGGCACGACCGCGATCCGCTCGTCCGGAATGAGGCCGGCAAACATCCCGCGGAACGTCTCCCCTAGCACGATCATCTTGGCGACAGTACCCAACACCGCGCGGGCATAGAGGCGGATCGGGGCCCAGCTGGACTCGTACCAGTCGCGCAAGGCCCCGCCATGCAGATGCGCCACGATCTTGGCTCCCGTCAGCACCGCAGGCCAGATGAGCAGACTATCCCGGATAAAACCCAGCGTGGTTTGCGAGAGCACAAGGTAGACAACCTGCGGACGGCGGGCCAGCAGCAGACGCCAGAGACGGAACCATTGCCGCACAAATAACACGACGTCGTGCCAATCCGGATTGTTGACATGCCCGATGCCCCGCCGGTCGGCCAGGTCCAGATGGCTCACATCGAACGACTCCGTCAGTTTCGAATCGAGCAGGGTCCGAATCGCCACCGCCACACCGTGATAGGGAGGCGGGGTCGGACCGATGATCAGCAGCTTCGGCTTGTCAGACATGTCGCCCCTGGTTCAATCACAGATTTCCCTCCCGGCCTTCTACCAATGGGAACCGATCGGATTGCTCCGTGATGCTTCGCATGAATCCCACGATGCGGGCGGCAGAAGGCACAGCGTCGAACGCCCGCACATGTTCGTATCCGGCGCGTCCCATGCTGATGCGCTCTTCTCGAGACAGCCCAAGTAGTGTCAGAATCGTCGCAGACGACGCTCCCGCGTCATGCGGGTCGATAGAAAACCCCGTCACTCCCTCTTTGACCAGGTCGCGCGTGGCGGCGGCATGCACGGACGATACGACCGGCAGTTCTGCGGCCATAGCTTCGCTGAGCACCAGTCCGAACGCATCGTACAAGGTATGAAACACAAACAGGTCCGCGCAGGCGAGGTATTGCGGCAGATCTTCGGCCTGCACGTACCCTTCGAAAAAGACATGCGGGATGCGCTGTTCATCAACCATCCGTTCCAACGCAGCCCGTTCCGGCCCATCGCCGAGAATCACCAGACTGACGTCCGGACGAACCAGCGCGACCTGGCGAAAGATCTCCAGCATTTCCCGACAGCCTTTCCGGGAAATGAGCTGGCCGATAGACAGCAGGACCACACCGGGGTAGCGGCTACGGAAGGCCTGATAGCCGGGGCTCCGCCGCACGACGTCCGTTCGTTCATGAATCCCCGTCACATCGAGCGGCATGACGGCCCGCAAGACACGGCGTGGCGGAGCCCCGTAGTGCACAAACGCGTCGCGCGCCACCGAAGATTCCGCTATCGATCCATGGGCCGACCCGATCACGAGATGCCTGATCCACCGCCGGACGCGAGACGACTCGGCGCCGTCCTGCAGAGTCAGATGCGTCCAGGCCACATACTTCTTTCGAAAGAGCCGGCAGTAGACGAAGGCGGCCACATTCGCCGCGGCAAATCCTCCGCTCAACACCACGTCAGGATTCAGCCGCCTAAGCGCCCGAATCACCCCGTAATTGAGATGAATCGAGACATCGGCCCGGCGAGGACGAATGTGGAATCCGGGCAGCATCTGCACCGCGAACGGGATCGACCCCAGCTCCCATTGACGATTTTCCTCCCGTTCGGCCATCAAGAGAACCGTCAGCCGGTCCACCTGCCCGGCCATCGCCGCAAACAGCGGGATACGATAGGGCGTCAGAATATTCGTGACGATTGCAAGCTTCATATCGTCCCTCTGTTCGTCAACTCGTTAGTCATCAGCAGCACTCATGCGCTCTTGTTGCACAGAACGGCATGATGCGCATAGTAGAATTTGGCCCAAAGAGACTCGAGTAGGCTTGGCAGATAGTAATTTGTGATCGTCATCCTCATGCGCTGTAGCCTATTGGCGGAATTTTTCTCAGACACAAACTTGATGGTGTCTCGATCAAGGATCGGCACGTACGTCCGTTCGGCAATCACGCTGAGGCCGTTGCCGGCGAGCAAGCGCCTAAAGGACGGCGCGTTAAAGAACTGGACGTGTCCGCTTATATTCCGGGTACGATCCCAGATCCATGACTTGAGCCTGCCCGCATACAGATCTTCTAACGGGACTTCCGCAATCAGATAAGAAAACTCAATGTGGCGCAAGGCTTGAAGGAAAACAGCCGGCGCTTCCAGGTGTTCAAGGACATGGCTGACAATGACGACGTCAACCTGTCGAGGCAGCGTTCCAGGAATCGTGATGTCCGTGCATATGGTTTCGATATTCGTGGTGGAATCCTGAAGGTATTGGAGCGCGTCAGTTGAATAATCCGCAGCGATATATCGCTGCGCCAGCCCACGGGTCTGACATTCTCGAATGACGGCCCCCGTCCCGCATCCCAGCTCCATGAGTGTCGTGGGATGTATGCCGTGATTATTCAAGAGTCGTTCGATAGAGTTAGCCTTTTCAATCGCGCCCCTTCTCAACCACTCCGCCTCCGCGTCAACCTGCTTCTGATATAAGGACTCGTAATAGTCTCTGCCGGAGACCGTCGGATCCTTGACCGGCACACTAGATGAGGTATTTCTCATCACGACTTTCGTTTCCCGCGATCCGACCAATTCTCCATCTAAGAGCTTGGCCTGCCATAATTGACTTCCGGCTATCTCCAACGTCATTTCAATCCACCGTTCGACAACATTGCCGACGATCCAGAGTCCGGCTGCCTCCGCATCAGGTAAGTCCGGAACAAATCGAGATCGACAACTCCAGAGGCTGCCAGACCGCCCAAATGGACCAGCAGATACCCTCCGAAAAGCACCGGTTCAGGGAAATGAGGAAACACCCACTTGCACGCGGCATAGATAACCGACGGCAAGATCAGCAGGATCCACTGTGTCCTCGTAAAGAGTCGGATGCGCGCACATGTGGTCCGAAAGACAATGATATTCAAAATTGAAAACACCACAAATCCCACGGTGAGAGACCAGGCGGCAAGGGCGAGCCCGTGAGAGGAGAATAGCCAAAAAGTGGCTACTTGGAGCGTCAATACTGCGCCCTGAATGACGGCGCTGTACCAGGACCGCCCGGATCCTTCTATTGTCTTATAGAGCGCCTCAGTGGCGTAGTACACGGCGAACCCGGCACACATCACCGGAAGGACAAGGCCGACGGCAAGATCGTCCCGTCCTAACCAGCGCTGCATCAGCGGCTCAGCGAATACGGCGACGCCGATCGCGCCGGGCAACAGCCCCCCAAGGGTCCAGCCGAGCAACGGACGCAACAGGGTGGTGAGATCCTGCTGCCGTCCCGACAGCAAGGCCGCAGCGCCGAAGAGACCGAGGAGCGGAATCGTCATGACCGACATAAGTTGCGTACAGAGCTTGTAGGCAATTTCGAAGCTCGCCACCGATGCCAGATCGGAGGATCGCGCAATCAGGACCTTGTAAACCGGTTCTCGCATCGCGATGCAGATGGAAGCGATCTGTATCCCCAAACCGAATCCAGCTATGGAACGCACAGACCCGTTGAACAATCCGTACCAGCGGAGGGTGATATGCGGGAACCGGCTCCGTACCGTCCAGAAGAACGCTCCAAAAATAAACATATTTCCGCAGAGGCCTGCCCATCCGAGCCCGTACACTGTTGGATCCACGGCGAGCGCGATAAGCGTCGTGGCAAAATGCACGCCCAACCAGACCAGAAAGATCAGTTGAGACCGGAAGAGCTCCTGATACCCTTCGACAACCGCCTGATACGGCAACGCGAGAAGGCGCCAGACCAAACCGGCGATCGTCACCCACAAGACAAATATGGCAGCCTCCCGCAGAGACGCCGGGACATTGAGCAGAACTGGAAACGCCTTCGCTCCCCACGCCGCTGTGCCGATCACCAGTAACAGCGCAATGGCGATATAGCTCCAGAGCGTGATAGAGAAACACTGTCGGGCTTCGTCCGGCTCCTCATTATGCTTCGCAACGTGGTAGACCAGGCTATCCTTGAGGCCGAAGTCCGTGACGTTCATCAAACTGATGACGAGCGTGCTGAACGCCCAGATGCCGAACTGCTCCGGACCCAAAGCGTGAAGAACCGCCGGCGTGAGCACCAGATAGACCGGGATCGCCAAGGCGACCCGCACCAGGCCTGCCATCGATCCATGAAACAGCTTTTGCTGGAGCGCAGGAAGATTCATTGGAGTATAGGATCGAAACAACCGACAACCGGTTGCATCGCATTGAAATAGCCGGTCATGAATCGACCGGGGGAAAACTGTTGTTGCGCATGCAGCCGCGCGCGCGCACCCATCCCCCTGGCATCGACCGGGTGGTCGATCAGCCATTGAAGCCTGGCTGCGAGTGCCTCCGGATTGCCCGGCTCATATAAGAATCCGCACTCTTCGTCGATGATCAACTCGGGATGGGAGCCTGCATCGGCAATCACAACAGGAAGCCCCGCGAGCATAGCCTCAACGACCGCAATCCCGAATCCTTCATCAACACAGGGATTGACATAGATATCCATCACACCCAGCAGATCCCCGGGATCCCGATACCCGGTGAAGCGCACCAGCCCGTCCAAATGCAGCTCGTGCACGAGCGCCTCGAGACGCGCACGCTCCGGTCCGTCGCCGACCAGCACCAGCTTGACGCGGGGGTCGAATCGCCTCAACCGATCGACTGCCCGAATCAACGTCGCCTGATCGCGCTCCGGAATAAGCCCGCCGATATGCCCGATGACCAGATCGGTCGCACTCAGCCCGAGTTCCTCCCGAACCCCCTGCGCAGGCGTGGCCGCCGGGCGTTCCACCACAGGGTCATGGAGATGGCAGAGCCGGCCGGCAATGCCGGGATAGGCCGCCTGAATCGACCGCAGGGTATAGAGGGAATTGCAAATGACCCGGTCGACCCGGGGCATGATAGCCTGGGCCGCAAGCCGTCCAATACCCTGACGATAGTGCGCGCTGCTGTGCTCATGATGGATGAGGGGGAGGCCGCGCCGCTTGGCTGCAAGGTAGCCCGTGATCAATCCACGTGTGTGATGAGAACACACCACATCCGGCCGCTCTTCCTCAATCGCCCGATCGAGCGCTCGAACAATGCGCACCGGCGAAACCGAGCAGACCTGTCGGACGCTTGAGCCCAAGCGGCTGATGGCGCCATCAAGCGAGCCCGGCTGAAGCACGGTGAAAATCAGCCGTCCCCGCTCCGGATCGATCTCTTTCGCGAGACGGAGCAACTTGACAGGCACGCCTCCGAAGGGCGTCAAGACTTCAACTATGTGCAGCATCGTCAGCATCCTCGACATCCCTTCGATGGCCTCAGCGGGTTTGAACATCCCTCGGCGCCGCCATATCATTGGCCGGTCTGCGCCGGTCGAAAAACTTCAAGGCCTCCACCTGTTCATCGGACAGTTGATTGTAGAGATAGAGGGCCACACCGGATTGAGGCCAGCGGGACGCGATCCCCTGCAGCGTGTCTACGAGCCATCGTCCCGACCGCGGCAACGCGCCTTCTTGAACGAGGTCATAGTTGCCGGCGATCATCGTCAGCCGGTCGGGATTCTTGAGGCGCGACCGGACAGCCTCTGTGGCGATACCATTGATGGACTTGTCATAGTCCATGCGGAACAGTACGTCGATATACCCGCGATTCATCCAGTCCACACTGTTCTGTCCGTTGAGATAATCCGTCAGGTCCGGATAGGCATCGGCGCTGATGACCGCGCGTGGCTTTACGGCCCGGACCGCCTCCGCGATCTTCCGGACCAGGCCGGTGACGGCCGATTCTTGATACTCGATCAGCGATGGAACCATTCGAGGGGCCACACGAAACAACAACGCATCTTTCTCGAGGTCTCGCTGATACCGAGCGTGATACTCGGCCCCGCACGCGGTCGTATTACACATCCCCATCGCACGGATATAATCGAGGTTGACGCCGTCGACATCATAGTTGCTCACGACCTCGACGATCAGGTCCGTAATCCACGCGCGGAACCGGGGATTGTGCACATCGAAGATGCCGAGCTTGCCGCCCTCCAGGACCCCCTGCAACGCAAACTCCGGGAAAAGGTCGGACCGGCGCAACACGACCGTGAACCAGGGATGCACCTCGATCCCCAGCGCATGCGCCTTCTCGATCACATAGCGAAGCGGATCAAAACCCGATGCCGCCTGTGTCTTCAGCGCGGGATCCCAGGGAGCCAGTCGGGAAGGCCACGTCGTGCCTGCTCCATACCACACGACCGGAATATACACATTGAATCCGGCCTCTTTGATGCGACTCAAAGTACGATCGGCAGCCTCGCGGGTCGTCCAGAATTGAAACGTTTCATCCAGAATCGCGCGCTTCCCGGCCATCGGTCCTCCCGCGGTTCCTTGCGGCGGTTGGGCATTCGCACACGTGGGAGCCGCAGCCGCCATGAACGCGAGCCATAGCACGATCACGAACCTGCTCATAACCGGGTCTCCCTCGACTGCACCAGCGGAAAGCGCCTGGGCTCCGGCACTCCCGCCGTGAGAACCCACCCTGCCTCCGCTTCTCGTGTGGCCTCTCGCCTCACGGGGTCTGCGCGCTTGGGCAAAGGGGCTTGGGGCGCGAGGGAAGGAAGCGTGAGCGCCAGGACCGTGACATACCAAAACCACACCCCGTGCAGCACCGCTGCTCCAAAGATCACTGTTTCGCCAAGGTTGGCAATCGCCAGAAAGAGGAGGCAATAGAACTCGGCGGCATATTGTTTCGCGCCGTCGTACCGGAGAAAACACAGCAGCGCGGAGAGAATCACCGCCACATACAACGCCGCGCCGATCCCCCCTGAATCCAAGAGCGCCTGCACATATCCATTGTGGAGGGTGATCGCTCCCTGCGACGGCGAGTTGGACGATGCGCCCCCTGCCCCCCTCCAACCGCTTTCATCGAGCACCACCCCGCCGGCCGTGAACCCGTAGCCCAACCATGGATGCTCCCAGTACCGTTGAAGCGCCTGCGCCCACATCGCCGTCCGTCCGGACAGATTTTCAATCGAGTCCTGTCTGAAAATCTTTGCTCCTTGCGCCGGAGTCATTTGTGTGCCGATCACGATTCCCAGACAGAGTACCGTCACAATCAGCGTAGCGGCTATCGGCACGAACGTCCGGCGCCAACGCACATACCGAATCCCCGCCGCGCCCAGGCTGACAGTGGCCGCAACCCAGAACGTTCGTGAACCGGTCAGAAAGAGACAGGGAAGACTTGCGGCGATACCGATTACACGTATGCTCCAATGCCACGGGACAAACAGGCAGAGTCCGAGCAGGAGTCCAGAAGCTGCGCCCATCATCGCGGGTTTGCTGAAAAGCCCACGGAATCGAGGCCCCTCGAACGTCTGTTCAAAAGTAAGGGCCGGGAGCCACAGCCGCAGCAGAAGACTGACCAGGCACACCACTGTCAGCGCGATGAGCATCGTCCGGGCCACAAGGAGGGGTTGTCGAGGGTCGAGTTTCGCTGCATCCAGAAAGGCCAGCGCGAATAAGAGGATGGCCGCCAGCGCAAGAATTTGTAAGGAGACAAATAACGGACTCATGGCTTGGGGGATGGCAAATACCAGAGCGGTGAAATAGAGACCCAGCACCAGGTGCCAACGGTTGAAGATGCGTCCGCCGGATAGAGCGAGCCATCCTCCGCCGACGGCTAACGCCGTCCCTTCCGACAAGGCCCGGAGAACGAACCGGTCTCCAAGCGGCGTCGCATCCTTTGCCAGCAGGGCCACAATCAAGAGAACAAATGCGACGAGCATGGAACGCCTTCCTTCACCGGAACTGATCGAAGGTAAATGATTAAAACCCTACGCTGCCGCTGTTACGGATGCGTTAAGGCCTGGTTGCAGATAAGCGAACTTTCCGATTGATCGAGAAGCCAGCTTGCCTTGAGTCGGCACGGGACGTGCTTCAAGCCCCCCGCGGGAGGGCCACCGCGCCTCAATTTGAAGGGCTGAGCCTTCGGCTATTTCTCGAGAATGAATCCGACATGATCCTGAGATCGAGAGAAATCCCCGGTCGCTATGCGGACAAGCAGCCACTGGACCGGCACAGAGATGGCCTGTGGGTGACACCCTTCACCGCCCTACACATTTTGGACTGCCGGCTCGGGCTAAGAGAAGTCAATGGCAAGGAGCTTGACGGCCGAATCCATTGGCAGATGCGGCCCACATTGATTTTGTAACGATTTGTTTACAGGGACTCGCTGCCGGCTGTAACCGGCGACACCCACGTTGCACACCGGCCGTACGGAGACGAAACACATGAACACCGGCTGTACGGAGACGAAACATATGAAGACCGGACCCTACTCGACTCTGCGATATATCCTGATGGTCTGCGGCCTGCTCGCGTGCTGCGCAGGCTTCAATGACCAAGCCGATGCGGCGGGCCCGGTCGCCTATCGGGACTGTGCGCTGTCCTGGAATGCGAGTCCAGAACCGGATCTGGCCGGCTACCGGGTCTATATGGGACGGAATCCCAACCAGCTCACCCGGATGAGAGACGTGGGCCTGCGCACCGCCTTTCGCTGTTCGGAAGGCGACGCCACCGCAAACGGCCAGTGGTTCGGCACGGTCACGGCCTACGATCACAGCGGGAACGAGAGCGCGCCGGCGCAGGCCGTCCCCTTTGAAATCGTCGGATGGCCCGATCCGGTGCTGCCGGCAGAAATTCTTGAACCCACGGCGGCCCGCCTGGTGAGCAGCGGGCTAGGGATCAGTTTTATCTGGAACGATCCCAATGTGCCTCCAGCCTCGCACCGCATTGAACTATCCAGCTCGCTGAAGCCCGCCTGGACTACAGGCGTCGTGCACCCTCCGGGGGTCCCGACATTCTCCTATTTTCAGATCGCCGGCGCAGAGTGGGTCTGCTACAGAGTCCGGGCGGAACGAGGTTCGCTCGTCTCACCCTGGGCACAGGCCGGTGGACCAACCGACCGCCAATTCTGCATGCGACCGGCTGAACTTCCGACGATTGCCCAGCCGATTCTCGCGTCGACCATCCTATATGAACCGGCATCGGTGCGTCTTGAGTCCGCATCTCGGGGCTTCAAAATCTCGTGGGACAAAGCCGATGCTCAGTCCGTCGCCACCTACCGGATTGAGGTTACTGGATCCGTCGATCCCCGCTGGACCACTCTGGCAGTCTTACCCCCGAGGCTAACCTCCTTCTGGTACGCGACAGACATCGACGCCGAGTGGGTCTGCCTCAGGATCAGGGCTGAAGTGGGACGCGCGGTCTCTCTGTGGTCTGCGGCGGGAGGTCCGAACGATCGGCAATTCTGCTTCAAGCCTTCCTCTCCTGTCCCCAGCAACCCCTGACAGGCTGTTGCCAAAGTCAGCCAGCAGCAATCTCGTCATCCGTGAAGCGTTCCTCGTGAAGCGCATCTCGCGAGCATGCCTCTCCCGATCCTACAACGAGAGACGAACGACGCTTCACGAATGACGGACGGGATGGCCTTTCTGAACAGCCTGCGGGCCATGCGGATCCTGTCCGTGATCTCAGCGAGACTTCCTCACCAGGGCCGTTATCGAGATTGTCAACGCTCTGCGAATTACCTGCTCGGATCGACTCGTCAGGAACCCACGTCCTGAAAGGGCCGGGAGGAGCGCTGTACGCTCCTCCCGATAGTGAACAGCATCACTTTTCTGCTCGCTTCACGTTTCACGCCTCACGTTTCACGGTGCGCTGAACGCCGCTGGCGGACTTTTTCAGCGTCCTGCTAGACTGCCAGCTCACCGCGCTTCTTCCAGGCCAAAACACTGACGCCCATCGCTCCACTGGCAAACAACAGGAACGCGGCAGGAACCGGCACTGGCGCGGGGGTCAGTCCGACGGCCTTGCCCTGCAGGAAGAACGTGGCGTTCCGGTCGTCTCCGCCCTTGTGCGACCAGCCGCGCTCGCCCTTGAACGCGCCGCGCTCAAAGAGATGACTCCAGGAGAGGCTGAATTCCGAGGTCTCAGGGTTGAACAAGCCCTGGGCGAGACCGCCGATGTTCCAGGCGCGCACCTCGCTCCCGCGGCTCCAGCCGAAGAACAGCGAGGAGAGATCGACGCTCAGCGACGACCCGTTGATCGTGGCGGAGGGCGCCGGGGCGCCGGTCATGCCGCTGGTGAAGAGCGAATAGGTGGTGCATTGCTTCGTGATCGGATCCACGATCTCCGTCATCGACTGAAACGATCCCATCTTGATGACCCCGTCACGGTCGAACAACCGGTCGAGCGTGCGGCCATTTGCGCCGGTCCAATTCACCGCCCCCGAGGTGAATTCCAATTGGCCGATCGAGACTGCGTGGGCGCGGCCCTCCAGCCCCACGAGCGACATCGCCGCCGTTGCCACCACCGCCACCGTCATTGCGAGTAAACCTTTCATCGCGAACTCCTTTTGTTGTGAGACGAACTCGGTGAGTTCATCCCGGTGTGAATGTGAAAATGAACCGATGCGCTTCGATGAATCCGTTCTACGTTGCATTTCGTAACTAGCCGCTGTTAAGAGAATCCCGGCAAACCCATTGTGGGAGCCGTGAATAACATCCGTGTAAACTTTTGATCCGTATTTGATTAACTTTTAATCAAGATTTTATCAGCGGCGCGAACACCCGCGTGCCTAATTGAGAGCGTGACTGAATGTCAACAAGCGCGCTGAGCAATAGTGCTCAGCGGAGAGCGGCTATGACTACCTTCGTCCGTCCGGTCAACCCCAAGCACGATGTGTTCCAGCAGCCCCATCCGCCGGCCCGCCTCAAGGGGATGGCAGCGTTCTAAGCGAGACAGGCTAGCGTGGGGAACATTCTTTCGGTCAAGGGTGATCGTGTCTGGGAGGAAATTTAGCTGAGCGAGTGGTCGAAAAAGACCCCGGCCCCCGCCACAGGATCACTGCGACGGGGGCCGGGGTGAGCGGGCCGATCGTGGCCCGGGAGATCAGCAGGACGCTGAAAAAGTCCGCCAGCGTTAATGGAAGGTTACGGCTGAGGCTGAGGACAAAAAGTCGGGCCTTTGCTCAACCCCAACCTTGACATCAGCCTAGTCTCATCCGCAGCCTGCTAGAGAAGATGCAGTCTATTGCGGATGCCCAACATCCCCATCAGGCCGCTGCCGAACAGCAACAGCGCGCCGGGAAGCGGCACGGGCGCGTTCACAACATTGCCGCTAAACACGCTCGTACTGGTAAACTCGCTGCCGACTCCGCCATTCAGTGACCCGAACAGGAGCGTGAGGGCGCCCTCAAATGGCGTTCCCGGGGTGAGTCCATAATACAAAAGAAGATCGGGATGCTTGGTATCGCTGAACGACCCGAACGTGACCTTGAACCCCTGCACTCCAAGATCCTGGACGAACGCACTGTTGAAACTGCCGGTCAGCAAGGTCGATCCCAACGAGATGTCGGTTCCACCTTGCAACTGGACGCCACCGGTGATGGTAATCGACCCGCCTGATCCGAATCTCCACCAGCCGCTATTGTTTGGATTCGAGCCGCCCGAGCCGCTCAGCGCGCCCGATGTGAAGTTCAGCGTACAGCTCAAACAGGTGGACGTGACGTTCGCATTCACCGGGGTGAGGAGGCCGACCACATTATCGACCTCGATGCTGCCGCCGATCAACGTGCCGGTCCCGCTGCCATAGGATATAGTGCCTGACGTAGGCGCGCTGATGTTGAAATCGAGCGCGACGGCCATGGCAAGCGGGCTGACACAGAGCCCCGTCAACCATAGGCCCATAGCGATGAGGACCATCAATAACCGTGAGTTCATAACTCCATCCTATCTCTCTGGGGACCTTGTGGCTCCCCGCTTAGAAGTTCGTTCCGCCTTGCTACTCAAACAGGAAATGCAGCAAACGAGCCCATCGACAGTTCTCCCGAGTGGACCGGAAGACACCTGTTTCTTATCCTGGCACCGGGTGCGGCCCGGACAGATGACCGCCGGGCCGCACGCCTATGACATACCGAAATGACTTCCCGGCTCGGGGGATGGGCGCCGGTCTTCCAGATGAGCGGACCCTTCTGAATCCGTCCTACGTGGCATTTCGCAACAAGCCGCCGTTAGGCGCATCCCGGCAAACCCACTTGGCGGGTCTTACGGAAACCCAACATCCCGATCAGGCCGCTGCCGAAGAACAGCAGCGCGCCGGGAAGCGGCACCGGCGCCACCGTGCCGACCCAAAGCGAGTCTCCGGTAGACGGCATGTTTTGGATGTGTGACGCCATGATGTAGCTCCCCGATCCGCCACCGGGAAGCGAGAAGAAATGAAAATCTTCGGCGCCTAGATTTTGACTGACCGCGCTCAACTGGAAGGACAGCGTCTGGTTATGGCCCAGGAAATTGTTCCCGGAAAACTGGATCTTGCCGTCGAAATACCCGTCACCATCGGCTTTCAGCCCGTTGACTGTGGCGCCGGTCGTGGGGGCCAAAAGCGTAGTGTATGTAGAAGAATTGACGCTTACATTGGAAAATGCAAGCTGATCGGGATTGATCGCCCCTTGGGCGAAGTTGAAATACAACGAATCGAGCTTTGTCCCCACGCCCGCCTGGTTCTGAACATCGAACTTCACAGCGGTACCGAGGTCCGTTATGGTGACGGTTCCCAGCGGCGCTACGGAGCCGGTCGCTGGGCTGAAGATATAATCGAGGGCATAGGTGATCGACGACGCCTGCGCCGGCAGGGCAGCCAGCCACAGAACCATGGCAACCATCAGGCCCATGATGATAGCTCGTAGTCGAGTCATACTTCTTCTCTCTTCCTCGCGCAGCTTGCTGCGCAGTTGGCGGGAGAGGCCCGGGCGCGATCGCGCCCGGGCCTCCTATATTGCGGCTAGTTGATGCAGGTGCTCGGCAACGGAGCCGTCTTGAAGTTCACCGGGCCCTTATCCGCGTTCTTGAACACGTTCATCGTCCCCGGAGCCGTCCAGAAGGCGCCCGCAGGGAGAATGCTGATCGTCGCCGGATCTGAGGCGTTGGCTATCAAATCGAGGATCAGCGTATTGGTGGCAGGATCAGCCGAAGCAGGGTTGCGGGTGTTGATGCGCTCTCCGACCCAATACTTCAACTTGCCGCACACGAGATTCTCCTTTGGGTTGGCCAACGAAAGGTCTCTGGCCTTAAACCCGTCCATGCGCACTTCGTAGCCCTTGGCGACTCCGACAGCCGGGCTGTCCACCAGAGTGAACGCCTGGTCAGCTTCCATATACCCGAACGCTTTCGTATGAGCCGGACGGCCTGCGCCCGTGTTGCCCACGATGCAATCGGCAACGTCTTGATTGCTCTGTCCGAAGTACACGCCATCGGCCGCATTCGTCAACACGGTTGAGCCGGACGGTGTTTCCGTGGCCGTCACCATCACGGTCTGATCGAGCGCTGCTTTGGTGCCGGAGCCGGCGGTCCGCAAGCAGAGCGACACCGGTGAGACCCCGTCGGCCGCCGTGCCGACCGCGGCAGGCGAACCGTCGGGATTGACCGGAGCCGTACCGAGACCTAACTGCCGCCAGTCGGTCAACTGCCGGCTCAGTAGGGCTTCCACCTGATAATGAGACAGGCTGGTCACCTTCCCCTGAACCGTTCCGCCTGAAACCTTCTGCACCCCATTCCCCACAACAAAGGAGAAGGGCACAATAGCGGCCTGCACGCTCAAGAGCTGGCTGTCATCGAGCGGCTTGACGATGGTCGTGACGGGACCGACCTGACCGAAGGAGCTGCCCCCGACATCCGACCAGCCGACATTGACGGGCAACTGAACCGGGCCGCCGGTGCAGCCGGTATATTCGTTGTATTGCTTGCCGTCCGAGGGACGGGTCTTCAGAACCGGTCCTGTGCAGCCGGTCAGGCTTGCGTGATCGAGGTAGTTCATATTCGAAAGGGCATTGGCTTCGGGCTGTTGCAGCTTCTTCACTCCGTCGCTGGAACCGGTGGCCGAGTAGCGGATGATAATGGACGACCCGCCCCGGGTGCAGGTCCAAGTGTGCAACTTGCCGGTGGTGATGATGGGACTGCCCATCGGACCGTTCACATAATGTACCGGGAGCGGGGACGAAGCACACATATTCAGGGGCACTTCTGTCGCGAACGGAGTGCCCGCGGAGGCGCCGCCCATGTTGATGACCGTTTGGGCTTCAGCCGACAAGGCCATTCCAAGGATCGAGCCGATCCCCAGCGCCACTGCGGCCATATTCTTACTTGCTTGTTTCATGTGTCAATCCTCCAAAATAGAATGAAATACCAGTCGTACATGTCGAAAGGCGCGGGTGCGTCATCTCGCCGACAAAAGAACACCCGCCACGCCCTGTTCTTGTCCGTCGAACAGCGACGGTTTAGGCCTGGAACAGCTTGCGCCGGGCAATGCCGACGATGCCGATCATGCCGCTTCCAAAGAGGATGACCGCGGCGGGAACAGGAATCGGCGCCGTGAGGGTCATCGTCGATCCGTTGAGCGCCAAAACTGCGGTGCCGATTTGGGAGATGGCATTCGTGTCATAGATGCCCTCCAACAGATGCAAGGTGGACCCGAGCGTTCCTTCCATGCTCACCGGCCATCCGCCCGCCAACCGCCCATCGGTCGCAAACGTGTTCGTGAACGAATTCGGATGGGACGCAGGGAGAATGTGCACTCCGACATTGCCATCGCCGGACATGAGCCCGGATTGCACGGCGGCAGGATTCCAGCTGTTGACGAGCTGTACCTGTGTGAGTTCCGTCGCCGTAAAGGCGCTCGGCGCTTTCGTTGAACCGGCGTGAAACAGCGTTGGGGCGCCGGTTGATTCGTCATACGAAAAACTGTACAGCGCCCACTTCACCGGATCGACCCCACCGACCTGGGAAAAGTGCGTGGGATCGATATTGACCGTCACTTCATTTCCGCCTGAGAACAGGTTCGAGACCTGCCCCAAGTTCCGGAGATACTGCGTATTGTTGCCGTAAAGCGCGAACACGAGATCCCCGTTGCCGAATTCCAACGCCTGCGCCTGTCCGGCCATGCCGGACACCGCCGTGGCCACGGCTAACGCCGCCGCCATCATCATCCGCTTGATCCCTCTAACTTTCATACGACCCCTCCTTGATTGTAAAAATGACCTGCACAACTGCCCTGCCTTCGATTTGGAACTGTTCTTGCTCCATCACCCCCTCTCTTCGAGAAGGGCGCGCAAATCTTTTGGTAGATTCACACTGCCGTTCTCTCGTATCCGTGTTACAGCCACGTCACCCTCCCATTCGAGAGCCGTTAACAGTGCATTGCCCCTGTGTTGCGGATTAGGCGAAGCCCGACAGGCCATCCGCCTGCACAGAGGGAGTTGTACGCGGGTCGGATTACCGAGCGATCAACGCTGCCTATGGAGGGGGTAAACTCTGGATGAAGAGTTGGTCACAGGGGGAAAGGATGGGTGGAGCAGTACGTCGAATGATGCCGAAGCGAATCAGCGAGAAATGGCCGGCCCGGTACGAACTGCATCACCTTTGTTCGAAGGGGTGGCGTTGCCGATGTCCGGCCCTGCAGCGCCGCGATCATCCAGCGGAGCCGGTACTCCCGGTGCGCCTAACTCTTTGCCCGATACCGCGCGTTCGTTCAGCGTGGACGAACTTTTTGTCGCCGGCGTAACCGGCAGCTGACATTCCGTCAATGCCGGATGACAATCCCGGTAAGTCGGAATCGGCGCATTGTCATGGCTCCAATCGCCATGAGTGCGAGGGCGGATGGCATCCTCACCTTGAGTGGCAGAGACTCCGACCAAACTCAGCAGCGCGAGGACCTGCAAGATTCGGTGACCTTGTTTGTGCATCACCACAGTTCCTTTTATCCCTCCTGTTACATCACGCATGACCGCCTCTAGGTCGGCGGGAAGAATTTGACGACGATCGTATGATCCATCCCCGGCGGGGGCGGACGCACCTCCGTCACCTTGGCGAGCGCATCAAGAGCGGATTGATCGAAGAGGAGACTGCCGGACGAGTTGACGAGGCGGAACTGCAACACACGCCCCTGCTCATCGATCACCAATTCGCAGAGCACGGCATATTCCAGATCGTCCGGGAGCGACGGCGGGGCCTGATACTTCGACTGGATCGATGCCGTCAAGATATCCGTGTAGCCGGCGAACCGCCCCCGGCCTTTCCCGATGGCAAACGGATCAGTACTCACCGGCGGGGGCCCCGGCGCATCGGACGCCTTGGGTGGCGGAGGCGCGTCGGCCTGCTGAGGGGGCGGAGGGGGCGGCGCTTCCTGTTGTTTCGGCTCCGGCTTGGGCGCCTCCGGTTCCGGCTCAGGCTCCGGTTCCTTTTCAGGCGGAGGAGGCGGCTCCTCCTTCTTGAAGGCGTTCAGCTTGTAGACCTTGATGAGGTCCTGCCCCCATTGAGTCTGCGCCACCCAATAGAGCCCGCCGCCGATGCCGACATGCACCAACCCGACGATCAAGAGCGTCGTGCCGAGCTTGCTCTTCTTTTTTTCAAATCCCTTGTAGCCGGCCATCTCTTAACTCGTGAAACGTGAAGCCCGAAACGTGAAACGTCAAGCGTGAAGCGTAAGAGGGGGGACGTCCAACTCGTGAAACGTGAAGCGTCCGAATCCGAAACGAGATACGCTTCACGTCTTCTTCTGGCACTTCACGTTTCACGAGGGACGCTTCACAGTCGTCACGGTTCATTGAACGGCTTGGTGGCAATCGCCAAATCCTCGACCGGAATCCGCTGGAGGATGTCGAGCACCGCGACGACGTGTTTATACTCCACGCCGGAATCGCCGCGGAGCACGAGCGGCAACTTGCCGCCCTTGGCGGCTTTCAGATCGCGAATCAACTTTTCCAGCTCCGTGATCTTGACCTTCTCTTCATCCATGTAGATATCGCCGTTCTTCTTCACGGAGAGGGTCGGCGTGGTGGTTTCCATTTCCGTTTCGTGCGGCGTCGACTCCGGCAGCTTCAGCTCGATTCCCTGCACCGCCGCCGTCGTCGTGATGATGAAAATCACGAGCAGCACCCAGGCCAGGTCGAGCAAGGGGGTCATATTGATATCGGCGACCGCGCCATGCGATTTGCGTGAAAAACGTCTCATCCCTTCCCTCCGTATCTCGTCTCACGTGAAGCGTATCTTGGTAAATCCCGTATCGCGTGAAGTGTGAAACGTCATGCGTGAAGCGTCCAAATCCGAAACGAGATACGCTTCACGCTTCACGAGGGACGCTTCACATCCTTCCCCCCGCGCTTCACGTTTCACGAACAACGCTTCACGTCTTCAGTGTCCCGTCGCCGCTGAGGATGGCTCGGCCTCCTGGCGGTGACCGCCAGGGCGATAGTCTTCGGGATCTTCCGCTTCGGCCGCGGCGCCTTTTTTCTCCTGGAGATAGTCCGTCATGAAGACGGTTTCGAGATGGGCCGCGAAATTATCGAGCTCCATGGTGAGCGTCTTCGTCTTGGTCACGAGAAAGTTGTAGCAAAAGAGGGAGGGGATCGCGACCATCAGGCCGGCAACCGTCGCGATGAGCGCGGACGCGACGCCGGGCGCCATGGTCGCGAGGGTGGCCGACTGCGCCTTGCCGATGCCGGCAAACGTGTCCATGACCCCCCAGACGGTGCCGAGCAGTCCGATGAACGGCCCGCCGCTGATGGCCGTTGCCAGGACGATCATCCCCGACTCCAGACTGACCGCCGCCTCGCCGAGCACGCGCTCCAGCGCAATCCGCACGGCGCTCATGCCGTGATGTGGAATCTTCTCCCCGTCATACTTTTCCTGCTGCGCCTTGAGTTCTTCGCAGCCGCCATAATACACGTCGTACATCGGCGATCCCTGCAGCTGCTTGATCGGGCCTTTACTGAACACGACCAGGGGACCTTTGGACTTCGAGTAGTAGCCGAGAAAAATCCCGTTTCGCTTCTTGGCTTTGGCCAGCTGACGAAACTTGTTGATGATGACCGTCCAGCTGACCAGCGAGAAAAACAGCAGCACGGAGATCGTGATCTTTCCTTCGAGCGTCGCATGGCTCAACGCGAACGCTACGCCTCCTGAACTCATTTCCATATGTGTCGTCCTTTCCGGTTAGCTGCCTGCTTGCGGCTTCACATCGACTTGAATGACCACGCCGCGTTTCACACGGACGGACTTGGCCAGTTGGGTCTTTCGCTCGTCGCCTGTCTTCTCTGAAGCCGCGTGCTTCGATTTCGCCTCGGCTTGCGTTTGCGACGACGCGGACTCGATGACGGATTCCGATGTCGTGTCGGCGGATTTCGATGCGCTTCCCCCTGCATTGGCCGTCGCGCTGGTCGGAGCCGGCGGCGGCGGAGCGGCTGGGGGCGGCAGACTGCCGCCACCGGTCGTCGGTGGCGCTCCTCCGCCCGTCGACGATGTGCCGATTACCACCGGTAGCGGCGGACGAGGTTTTGACTCGTCCCGCTCGAAGCGAACCCGGCCTTGGATCGTTCCCTCGCCGGTCGTCTCTCCCTTAGGGGTCACGACCACGACGTCACGGCCGCGAATACCGGCGATCGGCACATCGATATTGCCTTCTTCTGCCAGCAGCGTAATATTGCCCAACAACAACGGATCGATGAACTTGTTGAATTCTTCCGCATACACCGGATTGCGCACGTCCTCCAATTGCTTCTTAGTCGCCAGCAACCGGGTGGCATCACGCCCGAAGAATGTGGCCTTTTCGATCTCGCGGTTGATCGCGTTGATCTCCGGAGTGTTGAACTCCGGAAACGCGAGCGGGAAGGGATCGCCCGCTTCGACCACCTGCCCGTTGACGACCCGCGGCGGCGGATGAAACGTGGAGATGCCGCTGCCGGGGATCAGGAAGACCAGGAAGTCTTTGGCCTGTTTTCCATCCGGCCCAATAACCGGCGTGCCGTCAGGATTGAACCTCAACTCTTCGATAATGAACTGGACAACTTCGTTTCTGCCTCCGGTGCCTGCATTGATGTTGCCCTTCGTCGACGTAATATTGATATCGCCGCCCCCGAAGGTCGCCACCCGCGACTTGTTCACGTTCACGTCGCGGGTAGACTTGATGTCGATGCCGCCGCCGCGCACGGTGAGAATCCCGCTCTCCTGAGTCGACCCGATGATATTGCCCCCCACATCAATCTTCCCGCCGGTGGGCTTCACGACTTGAACCGATTGCGCGTCAGCCAGAAATAACTTGCCGTCCCCGATCAAAACCAGCTCGCCGTTGAGCACAACCGGCTTGCCCTTATGGCGCAGCGGTTCGATCAGCTTTCCGTTTACCAGAAGCAGCTTGCCGCTTTGCTCCACCAGTCCAACGTGCACTTTCACCGGCCCGGTTCCACCGAGCGGCGCCGTCTGATCCATGACGACCGATCGGCCGTTGTAGATCACCTCTTCACCGTTCACGATCAGGACCGTCTTCCCATCCGCTCGCGTGCGGGTCGTTCCGACGACGGCCTGCGGATTCCCGCCGACGACGAGGGGCGCCCCGGCTCCGTCGACAAGCGGGTCGACGCCCAGACCATGAATCGACACGGAGGCGCCGTTGAAGCTGGCGATTCGCGACTGTGTCATCAGGAGGTCGCCGCCCACTTCGATGTCCAACAGTCCGCTCTTGTTTTTGTCGCCCGTCGGCCTCGACTCAAACCGGTGCGTAATGCCCTGGCTGTCAGCCAGATCCAGCGTACGGCCGGCACTCACCTTTCCGGTTCCCGCGCCGTAGAAACTGATGCCGCTCGGCGCGCCTTCATTCGCAACGACCCGCTTCATATCGATATCGCGGCCGGCGCGGACCACCGACGACGTCCCTTCCGGCAGTGCGATGGACGCGGTAAACTCGCGGAGATCGCGCCCGGCATCGATCGTGACAATTTTCTTGAGACTGGGGCTATCCACCTGAAACCCAATTCGGCTGATATCTCCGCTGGCCGTCTTGAACGTCACGGGAACGGCCTGGTGGACCGGAACATTCGTCGCAGGCACCCTCATGGCCTTAAAAATTTCCTGGGGGTCCCGCAGTCCTGCGAGCTTGAGAGGATCAGCCGGAATGAGCGAAACGGTCGGAACCGCCTCCGTCACCGTCACGAGCGGAAACCGCTCAGGATGTCTGGTGATACTCGGCATATCTTCAAGCGCATAGGCCGGAGGCTTCCGGCCCGCCCAGAACGCGAGCTCAGGGTCCCTCGCGAGTTCTGAGAGGGCCACGACTCGCCACTCGCCGGGCAGCAATCCACCGTATCCCACAAATACCGGCACATAGTTCGAAAAGTCTCTCTCCTGCCTGGTCGACACCTGTCCCGCGATATGATTTCCGGCGATCACCTCGATGGCTCCCGCCAGCGACGGCCAGAACGTGAGACTCCTTTCGATGAAGACAGTTCCCTGTTCTGCCCGCGCGATGAACGAAGCCGGGTAAAAGCTTCGAATCTGATCGAACCCGTCATTCCTCGTCGAAACGGGTTTCAGATGAATATCGCCGGAGTTGGACGTCGCGCTCACGATGTTATCGGGATGGGCGATGAGGGCCGGTTGGCCTTCCGCAATTCCCAGATCCTGGATAAGCCCGAGGAAGAAATCCCCGATTGAGGACATGATTACCCGGCCTTTGCCGAGCGCCAGGTTGGCATAGGAATCGGCTGCGCCGATCGCTCCGCCGGCTGTCACCTGCGCGGCGCCGTTGGTGAGGAGGAATCCGGGCCCGGTTTGGATGCCGTCGAGCAGGCCTCCGAGCAGGTGACGTCCAGCCGTCAGAGTGAGGTTGCCCGGTCCTCCGACTCGGATTCCAGTCATCATTTGGAAAACCCCGGCATCGAATCCGCTTGGCACAAACAGATCCCTTCCTGCCCCGAGCCTAATATCACCGCCGGCGACCGTGTAGAGGTTTGAGTGAAATCCTCCTTGTTCGATCTTCAGATCTCGACCTGCTTGGAAATCGATGACGCCACCGCGTCCGGTCCAGAGATTGCTGCCCGAAAAGATGATGTCGTTGACGGCCGTGCCGGTATAGTTCCACTTCGACAAGCCAAGGCCTTCCGGATGGTTGGTGAGAAACACCTCGCTGAACAGGAGATCTCCCCCGGCGACGAAATGCAGCGTCCCTTCGCCTCCTGGCGGAGGCGCCAGATTGTCCATATCGAAGGCGCCCGTGACGCGAAGATCGTCCGGTGAGACGAACGTGATCGTGGACAAACCGGAACCGGACAGGCCCGACAGATCCACGTCGACCGGATCGATGAGCAAACGGCCGCCTTGATACCCTGCCCGCACATCTCCCAGAAACCGACCGCCCAGCTTGACCTGTTTCCCGCTTAACTCGACGAATCCGCCATGGCCGCCCTGCGCGCCACCGGAGACGTCCACTGTCGCGCCCTGTTCGAACTTCGCCGTTCCCTTAGATATATCGGCGATCGCGAGAACCGTTCCCCCGTCAGAAGGTCCAGATCCGGCCCCCCTTGCAATCGTCTGACTCCCGGACTTCAGCGTGAGGGTCTCGCTCGCAAAGAGTTCGATTTTACCGTTCCGTTCCCGCACACTGTTTGCTTGAACGAGGCCCTCTTGATTCACGACGCGGCCGGCTAACGTGATCTGGCCGCCGTCCGCGATCAGGTCCTTCAGGTTCACGGCGTGACCGATGGGCGCGGAGATTTCCGCGAGGAATCCCTGGCCGTCCGGCCGATTCGATAGATACGCCGTTTTCCCGGCCGCCAACACGATGGTGCCGTTGGGGCTCGTGATAATGCCGCTGTTCTCGACATTCGGGGCCAGGAGATAGATTCCGTCGTGAGATCCCTGAATCGCGCCGGTGTTCTTCACGAGTCCTTCGATGCCGGCGCCCTCGAACAGGTAATGCCCGCGCAGGAAATTCTCGTTCGAGAGGTGCAACGACGATGCAATCAGCCCGCCCGCATTGACCTGCGCGTTCGAGCCGAACAGGATTCCGTTGCGATTGAGCAGGATCACGGTGCCGTTCGCCTCCAGCCGACCCAAGATCTGGCTGGGATTCTGATCGAAAATGTGATTGAGGGCGATCGCCCGGACGTTCGGCTGGATGAATTGCGTCACTTCGTTCGGCGCAATGTTGAACGACTGCCAGTTGATGATAGCCCGCTGGGAGGCCTGGGCGATCGTCACCCGCGACGTCCCCAAGCCGCCGACAGTGGCCTCGCCGGCCACCACACTTGGGCCTGCCGGATTCGCAAAAACCACGGGGAGCACGATCATCTGGACGACGTAACAGGAAACCGTCAGTGCCGCGAGCCGTTTTTGAAATCGACCATGCATGGTACGCCCTCCCTCGCTAGAATCCCACGCCGACGGAAAAATGGACGAACTGGTCGCCGCGCTGGGTCGTCAGCGTATCTCTTAACGCCCACCCTTGATCGACCTTCAACTCCCCCAGGTCCTTGGGGAACTTCACGCGAATGCCGAATCCGGTGCCTTCAAGCCTGAATCGCGGAGTCTGGCCGGGCTGCGGCTTCTCGGCCCACAGCTGGGCGGCATCGTAGAACGCGATGAGCCGCACCCGAACCGTGTAGTCCGAACTCTTGCGCCGCTGCCAGATGCGGTCGATCGGCACCGTCAAGAGTTCCGGTGTGGTAAGTTCCGCGCGCCCGCGCAGGGCATGATCGCCGATGACCTCAAAGTTGTCGTACCCTCGCACGGTGTCCATCCCGCCGGCGAAATACTGCTCCGCCGGAATCAAAGGCTGGCTGCCCCATTGCCCGTCCACATGTAACGCCAGCGTGAAGCCGACAGGCATCTCCTGCACGCGATCGATCCCGCCTTGCACGACCGCAAACGTGCCGGTCGATCCGACTCGCGCCTGTCCTGGCTCATTGAAATCATTGGGGTCTCCGGTGAAATCCCTCTTTCTCCCTCCGGGAATCATTCCGGCAATATAACCTCTTGCCGAGGCTGTCACTTTTGTAAGACCGGTGCGATCAGGCAGGAACCCTGTGTACGCGGCCGACATCGGGGTGTATTGGATGGGGCTCAACAGTGTCAGGGTCCCGAGCGGCTCAGGAAATTGTCCTGTGGTCCGTTCCAATCGTTTATAGTCCATCCCGATCGACAGCTGGTGCGTCCCCCACCCGCCTTCGGTCAGGGGAAACATGTATCGGACTCCGGCGATGGTCGCGTTACCGGCAAAGGTCACGTCTCCGCCCCCGATGCTCAAGGACCCTCCGGCCAACACCGACGAACTTTGCGCTTTGGATGCATAGACTGAGAGCAAATGACTCGGCCAAATGATCGGGAGGACGAAACTCGCTCCGTAGTTCTGTACGGCGCCCCAATCCGTCGGCGTTTGCACCGTGTTGACCGTCAGGATTTCGTCGCCGCCGAAGAGGTTGGTATGTTGCGCCTCGGCAATGAGCCGGTTTCGCGGCGTGGTGATAGGCCCTTTATTGTCGGCTTCCAGCTTTCCGTGCACCGGAAGACGATCGATCGTCTTGAGTTCGAGATTTACGGTCCCCGGTACGGATCCTAGCTTGAGAACAGGCGCGACTTTCAAATCGGGATTGCCGTTGAGCGCCGACAGTTCCTTGAGAAACGTCGGCTCATGAAGAAGCGCACCGGGCTGAACGGACGGCAATTTCCCCCGAATGTTTGACCACTCATAATGTTCGTTTCCTGTCACCGTGATTTCCATGAGCCGGCTTTCCAGAATCTGCAAGCGCACCACACCGTTTTCAATCGTCTGCTCGGGAAGAGTCACCAGTACCGTAGGGTAGCCGGCGTCGTGATAAAGTTTCTCCAGGTCGACCCGCGCTTTCTCCACATCCGCAATCTGCTTTTCGCCGCCTTTGTGGCGATCGAGCAGATTGTCGATCTTTGCCTGGTCCAGAATCGTATTCCCCTCGACGAGAAAAGTCGTGATCGCAAATCGCACGGCCTGCTGATCGATGGCAGGACTCGCATCCGGCATCGTCTCGGCGCGAGGAGTCTGTGGATCGCGGCGCGCCGGCGCATCGGATGCCGCCGTCGGTTGCGGCTGCCGCGACGCTCCCGACGAGTCCTTCAGCGCACCCGCTTGCAGCGCGCCCGCCTGCGCAGAGCTCCCCGATGGTTTGCGATTGTCGCGCGCCTCACTGACTCCGTTACCCGCGCTGCCCCACACCAGCACCCCGATCACAAGCCACCCCACCCTCTTCATGCGACATCGCTTTCCCCGAAGCCCGCGCGCTCCCGTGATGCCTCTCCGTCGTCGCATACCTTGCCGGCTATCTGATCCATCGCCACAATTTCTCCCATGAGGGCCCGTTCTCCCATGAGGGCCCGCGCCCCGACGAATCCCCCGGTTCGGGGATCTTCGCCGTCTAGAGGTACCGGCGGGATGTTACGGAATTGTTATCGAGTAATTGGTGGGTTGTTAATTCGTCTCGCGGGAGCCCTCAACCCCTTGTGAGCTCGACCGGCGCAGACTAGGATGCGCTCATCATTTTTTCGGCGAGGCTCGGACAATCGGACCATATGAACACACAGTGGCTCACTCCCAAGCGTATCGTCGTCGCCGTCTACCTCTGCCTGTGCGGCTCCGTGGTCGCCCACTCGGCGAACGCCCTGGTCTCCAACTCACTCTATCTGCCGCCGGATCGATCCCCTTCCTCCATCCCGGCGCCAGGCGCTTCCTCCGACCCTGATCCCGCAGACACACCTCAACAATCGATCAAGGTGATTCTTCAGAGCGGCCTCTTCCTTCTTCCTCCCGGCGCGAGCCTGGAGTCGGCCGGTAGCGCTCTGCCGCCCCCGCCCCCGCCCCCGCCGCTCGATGTGGCCAGAAAAGTCTCGCTGTCCGGAACCGTGCGGGGTGCGCAACGCGGTATGATGGCGATCCTCGAAGACCTGGCCTCCAAGAAACAGAGTCTGTACCGCCTGGGCGAGGCCGTTCCCAACGTGGGCGAGCTGGCGGCGATTGAAAAAGACCGGGTGCTGTTTCGAGAAGGGACTCGCGAAGAATGGCTGGAGCTGGGCGCTGTCCATACCAGTCATGGGGTTGCGCCAGGCACCGCCCTTCCACCGCCGATCCCGACGCCGGCGATCCCTCAGCGGCGCGTGCTCGATCGCCGCGAAATCGACGCCGCCCTGTCCGACACGACCCGCCTCCTGACGCAGGCGCAGGCGGTGCCCTATCTCACGGACGGAAAGCTGGACGGGTTCCGCCTCTACAGCGTGATGCCGCTGGGGTTCTTCGACAAGATCGGCCTGCAAACCAACGACGTGCTGCAACGCATCAACGGTGTGGAGCTGCGCGATCCCGGCATGCTGTTGTCGCTCTTTCAGCAACTGCGGAACGAGCGGACCATTCGCGTCGATCTCGTCCGCAATACTCAGCGACAGACGTTGACTTACGACATTCGCTAGCAGGCTGTTGAAACTGTCCGCCAGCGGCGTTCTCGCCGCACTCAGAGGCTCACCGTACCACAAGGGTACGCCTCGCCTCTTCGCTGGCTGCGGCCTTGCTGGACGGCCTTTTTGAACAGCCTGCCAGACCGCTCCCTCTCCGACTGCCTCTTCTTTTCTACTCCGTACTCATGCACGTCGCCGCAAGGGCAATTTAACGGGAACTTAATCTCACCGTAATGGCATCGTCATGGGTTGCAGATTATTGTGCGCCCGTATCATTTCATCGCTTCATTCTTCACAGGAGTTCCCGATGACCAGCGCTTCCCGCACCATTCTCTGTATCGGAATGATGACCCTCTCCGGTCTCTTCGGCCTTACGCCGGCACCGATCGGCACCGCGCACGCCGAGTGGTACGTGGCCGGATACGGCGGCATCAGCGCTCCCCAATCCTTGAAAAATGTCGCGATGGATACCTTCGGTCTCACCCAAGACCGCAACCTCTTCACAGGCGCATTTCAGACCCCTCCTGTCGGATCCGTAACGCAATCCTTTCGCACCTCGGATGTGCATTTGAAACAGTCTCCGATCTTCGGCGGGAAAACGGGGTATTTTTTCAGCGATGAAGGGCTCAGATGGCTCGGTGTCGAATTGGAAGCCTTTTCCACTCAAGCCACCATCAGACAACAGACGCTATCGACCACTCACGATGTTACGTACTTACCCAACAGCCCTGACCTCAATCCCGGCACTTGTATATTAGGCAGTAACTGTCAAATTCAGCGGCGCATCAACGGCACACTGGCGCTCCAGGAGGAGTCCCTGCGGCTGATTACCCTGGCCTTCAACGTGATCGCGCGTTATCCGGGAGAAGTCTTCCAACCCTATGTCGGGGTCGGTGTCGGTGGTTTTTATTTCAAAGGGGGCAACCAATTTAACGGACGCCAGGTCGTTCCCGGACTCAACCTCCAGGCCGGAGTGCAGATCTTGATGGCCGAGGAATGGGGATTTTTTGTGGAAGGGAAATATAATCGCGCGACTCTGACGAACTTCGATCCAGGCTTTGGCCTCAGTGCCGAATATAGCGCTTTCAACGCCGTCGCCGGACTGGCGTTTCACTTCTGATTCAAACATTCTCCCGCTTCGTTGACCGGGCTCTCATCTCCCGCACGCGACATCTCCATCGTAATCGGCTATCATCCCGTCATTCGTTGCCGGTTAGGATGAGGGATCTTATGATGGCTCGCTCTACTACCGATCCTCCTGTTCGCGCTCGCTCTCGTACCCTGACCTCGACCATCGAGCGCGAGATCAAGCTCTGCGTCGAACCCGATTTCCGCCTGCCGGCGGTGCCAGGCGGAGTCCCGCTGCCCCGGCGGCTTCTGACCTCCGTCTACTACGACACCGCCGCGCACGATCTCGCACAGGCGCGCATCACCCTTCGTCACCGGACAGAGGGGGGCAAACGCAGCTGGCAGCTGAAGATTCCCCTGGGCCCAGACCGGCAGGAGGTGGAAGTCACCGATCGGCACGATGAGCCGCCGGCGATGTTTCGAGAACTGCTCGCGCTCCATCTGGGAACCGGCCAACTCCTCCCCGTCGCCACCCTGCGGGTCTGGCGGACGGGACTGCGTGTTCAGCGCCGCGGCGTGCCGGTGGCCGAGATCGCCCTCGACAGTGTGGCGGTTTTAACGAACGGCTGCGTCACCCAACGGTTTCGCGAATTGGAAATCGAGCAACGGGGCCCCGACGCTACGGCGCTGGAAGAACTCGAACCACTGCTCCGTCGCGCCGGCGCGCGCGATCATGACGGCCGCCCCAAACTCTTTCGCGCGCTCTCCCTGGCGGTCCCGGCCCCCGATGAGCCGCCGACGCCGGACGCCCCGATCGCAATGCATGTGCGGTGGGCCTTGGCACAACAGGTCCGCTGGCTCCTCGCCCACGATCCCGGTACCAGGCTCGGCACGGAGCCTGAGAGCTTGCATCAGATGCGCGTCGCAGCACGCCGGCTGCGCGCCATGCTGCGCGCGGCCCGGCCCGTGCTCTTGCCCGACTGGGCGGCCTCGCTTCAAGGCGAACTGTCCTGGCTCGGCCAGGTGCTTGGACCAGCGCGCGATCTGGACGTGCAGATCGCCTACTTTGCTGAAGCCGCCGCAGGGCTCGATGCCTGGGACCGAACATTGTTGGCGCGTCTGGTCGAGCAACTGCGCTCCCAGCGGGAACAGGTACACCAAGGGCTCCTCACCGAGCTCAATAGTGCGCGGTACGTTGAGCTCACCCGTCGGGTCCAACAGGCTGCCCACGATCCGGCCATGGTGGAATCTCCGCTCACCTTGCTTGAACTGGCGAGTCAGGAGTTTAAGAAGCTGCGGCGGGCCGTCCGGCAGCTGGGAACCTCGCCGAAAGATGCGGCGCTGCATGAGGTCCGCATCAAGACGAAGCGAGCGCGGTACGCCGCGGAGCTGGCTTTGAGGTCCGTCGGGAAACCCGCCGCGCGGTTTATCAAGCGGGCCAGGGCAGTCCAAGACTTGTTAGGCTCCTACCAGGATGCGGTCCAGGCTGAGGTGAACCTGCGCGCGTTTCTCAAAGACGCAACGACTGTCCGTGCAGGATTCGTCATCGGGCGCCTGGTCGAACGCCAGCGCGCACGGCGCGAGACCGTAAGAAAGGAACTGGCTTTCTTGATGCAACGCCTCCTCAAACAGGGGAAAACCAGCTGGGGATAACCTCCCCTCTCGCCCAAACGCGTTATTCCTTCATCCTCGTGCCGGTTTTGCGCTGGTCTGCGCGCAAACACAGAATCAAACGAATTGTCCTGAAAAGGCCAGTGTCGACCGTTCGATGCTGTCCCTCGGCACCACTTATACAACCTCCAGCCCAATGTCACAGACCCTCTCCTTGCCATAACTGGTACGTCTCACCCATCCGGATACGATACGCTTCGCTCCAGCGTCATGACACGATTCAACCCCGCGCCATACTGATTGACTCCTACACTCAATGCGTCCAGGGTAAACTTGTCCCGTGCGACGCGCTTCGCTGACTGTCCTATCTCTTACGCTTCCGACTCCTTCCCAGCGTGATCGATTCATCAGTCTCCGCCGCTCCGATCCCATAGTTTCTCTGAAGGATTATGTGTCTGATGTTTAGGCTTGGTGGCTGGCGTTCCCTTTATGGGTCTGCATAGATTTTGAGCCACGTGAGTCCGACCTGCTGGTCGCCTGAATTCTTGATACTGAGCAATTTTGACCAGAGAGCCGACGGCCATCGGGATAAATATACGCGTGAGAAGATTTCGTAATGTGGTGCTTGATCAAGCACCACATTACGGAGCGATTCCTACAGGTTAGGTACATTATTAAGACGTTCCCCCATACAAGGTCTAGGTTAACAACAGAACCTTCCTGGATTTCTAAGGCCTGGCTTCAACGAGGCTCTGCACAAAGAACGGCACGAGCAGCGATTCAAGAACGTCTCACAATCGCGGCTCAACCCTGCCTACACAGCAGGGCTCGATCTTCAGCCGCTCATTGCACGCCGACGAACGCACCCTGGCCTGCGCAAAACCCCCTCATCCAAGAAAGAGACCTAACACGTGACGGTACGCAGCAAGATTAATCTCGGGAACCTGCTCCATTCGAGGGCCAGCTTCCCTGAAAACGACTTAGCCGAACAGTACGCCGGCGGTGAGCCTCCACTGCGTTCGGAGCTCTTCAGCGCCGACCAGATGGAGCAGCACGGCAAAACCCTGGCCGGTCTCCACCAGTTGAGCCAGGGCCAGGCTCCGGACCGGCTCCTGAGCCGGCTGGCTGAGAATGAAGGCGTCCTGATCGGAGTCCGCGATCTGTTGGCGGAAGCAGTGAAGGCGACCCGCCGGATTACGCCGGCAGGAGAATGGCTGCTCGATAACTTCTATCTCATTGAAGAGCAGATCCGGCTGGCCAAGCGGCATCTGCCCAAAGGCTACAGCCGCGAACTTCCCTACTTGCTGAATGGCTCATCGGCCGGGCTTCCGCGCGTCTATGACATCGCGCTGGAAACGATCGCGCACGGTGACGGACGCGTCGATCCGGGAAGCCTCAGCAGCTTCGTCGCGGCATACCAGACGATTACCGGCCTTACACTAGGCGAATTATGGGCGATCCCGATCATGCTCCGCCTGGCATTGATCGAGAATCTCCGGCGCGCGGCCACGCGAATGGCCGCCCATAGGATCGACCGCAATCGCGCCGACTTCTGGGCGGATCAGATGATGGAGATCGCGGAGAAAGATCCGAAGAGCCTCATTCTGGTGATCGCCGACATGGCACGGTCCAGCCCGCCGATGGCGAGTGCGTTTGTGGCGGAGTTCGCCCGCCGGCTGCAGGGCCAGAGCCCGGCGCTGGCATGGCCGCTTACCTGGATCGAACAGCGGCTCTCCGAATCCGGACTGACGATTGAGCAGTCGGTGCAATCGGAGAATCAACAGCAGGCCGTCGACCAGGTCTCCATCAGCAACAGCATCGGCAGCCTCCGATTTCTGGGGTCGATGGACTGGCGCACGTTCGTTGAGACGATGAGCGTCGTCGAACAGACCCTGCGCGAGGATCCTGCCGCAGCCTACGGCGCGATGGATTTTGCCACCCGCGATCACTATCGCCACGCGGTGGAGCATATGGCCAAGAGCAGCCGGCTCTCGGAAAGCGAGATCGCGCGCCAGGCCATCCAGCTGGCACAGCAGCGCGCGACAGAAAGCGGGAGCGACCGTCGAGAAACGCATGTGGGTTTCTATCTGATCGGCAGAGGAATGCCGCAGCTTGAACGAATGGTCGGGGTACGACTTTCCAGAGCCGAGGTGTTACAGCGGACAATCGGACGATGTCCGTCGCTCCTCTATGTCGGCACGATCGGATTATTGTCCCTGCTCTTCACCGCCGCCTTACTGTTACAGGCCTATTCCAGGGACGTGGACGGTTGGTTGCTGGCAGTGGTCGGACTCCTCTCGCTCCTCTGTACGAGCCAACTGGCGGTCACAGTGGTCAACTGGCTGGCAACCGTGCTGGTCACGCCACATGCGCTCCCGCGCCTGGACTTCTCCAAAGGCATTCCCCCGGATTCGCGCACACTGGTCGTGGTTCCGACCATGCTCAGCAGCGCCGAACAGATCGAGCATCTCATCGAGGCGCTCGAAGTCCGATTCCTGGCCAATCGGGACAGCCATTTGCACTTTTCCCTGTTGACCGACTTCCGGGACGCGCAAGAAGAAACGGTCCCGGAAGACGCGCCCCTGTTGCGGCTGGCTCGGGAGCGGATCGAGCAACTCAATGCCAAGTACAAGGAGACGACTCAGGAGGCCTTCTTCCTCTTTCATCGGCCGCGCCGTTGGAATCCCGGGGAGCGGGTGTGGATGGGATATGAACGGAAGCGCGGAAAGCTTGCCGACCTCAACCAGCTTTTACGGGGCAGCGCGGCAGATCGCTTTTCGCTGGTTGTCGGAGACACGGCGGTCTTATCGGCCGTCAAGTATGTAATCACTCTGGACACCGATACGCAATTGCCGCGCGATGCCGCACACCAGTTTGTGGGCACCATGGCGCACCCCTTGAACCGCCCACGGTACGATGAAGAGAAGCAGCGGGTCTGCGATGGATACGGCATTCTGCAGCCACGCGTCGCCGTCAGCCTGCCGGGCACGAACCGGTCGCGTTATGCGCGACTCAACGGGAGCGATCCCGGGATCGATCCCTATACCCGCGCCATCTCTGATGTGTACCAGGACTTGTTCGGTGAAGGTTCATTCATCGGCAAGGGCATCTATGAGGTGGAGGCATTCGAACGCTCCCTGACCGGACGCTTCCCTGAGAATACGATTCTCAGCCATGATCTGCTCGAAGGGACCTACGCGCGAGCGGGACTCTTGAGCGATGTGCACCTCTACGAAGAATATCCCTCCTGCTACAGCTTGGACGTGAGCCGGCGGTATCGCTGGATCCGCGGAGACTGGCAGCTCGCAGGATGGCTGCTGCCGCGCGTTCCAGGCCCTGGCGCAACCCGCCTCAAGAATCCGCTCTCCGGACTCTCCCGATGGAAGCTCTTCGACAACCTTCGACGGAGCCTCGTACCCGCCGCATTAACCCTCCTCTTGTTGCTGGGCTGGACCGTCTTATCCCCGATCTGGCTCTGGACCCTATCGGTGATCGGAATCATCCTGATCCCCCCATTCCTTGCCATTATCCTCAACATGCTTCAGAAGCCGGAAGACGTGTTACCGGAGCAGCATGCCGCCGTTGCGATCCGTGCGGCCGGCCGCCACGTGGTTCAGACGGTACTGACGGTCACGTTCCTTCCCTACGAGGCGTTCTACAGTGTGGATGCCATTGTGCGCACGATCTGGCGGATGGCGGTCACGCATACCCGACTGCTCGAATGGAATCCATCGAGCAATCAAGACCTCGATCGGCGCACAGACCTCGTCGCCTACGGCCGGATGATGTGGATCGGGCCCGTTCTTGCCGCGGCTTCGGCGATGTATCTGTCGCTGGAGGAAACCGCTTCGTTGGATGTGGCGGTCCCCATTCTGGGTCTCTGGCTTGCCTCCCCCGCTGTCGCGTGGTGGATCAGCCAGCCGATCACTCGCCCCGAAGTACATCTGACGACCGACCAGACAATCTTTCTCAGGAAGCTGGCCCGAAAGACCTGGGCATTCTTCGAGCAATTCGTCGGAGCGGACGATCATTGGCTGCCGCCGGATAATTTTCAGGAGCACCCGGTCGCCGTCGTCGCCCATCGCACGTCGCCGACCAATATGGGTCTCGCGTTGCTGGCCAACTTATCCGCGTACGACTTCGGTTATATCTCGGCAGGACAACTCATCGAACGCACGACAAATGCGCTGCGCACGATGGGCGGCTTAGAGCGGCATCGACGCCACTTCTACAATTGGTACGACACGCAAACGCTGAAACCCCTGCTGCCAACCTATGTGTCGACGGTGGATAGCGGAAACCTTGCCGGCCACTTGCTGACATTGCGGCCGGCCCTGCTCGCGCTCCCCGATCAGAAGATCCTGGGACCGCGATTCCTTGACGGACTCAGCGACACTCTCGGAACTCTCAAGGAGACGGCTGGAGAACCGGCTCAAGCCCTCCTGGCCAAATTCCAGAAGCAGCTGGAGGCAGCCGTTGAATCCAAGCCGGCCACGCTCACGGCGGCCCGGCTCTGCCTTGACCGGCTGACGACCACCGCAGAAGAGATACTCGCATCCTTGAAGGGCGCCCCTGAAAGCCGCGCAACCTGGTGGGCTCACGCGCTCAACCGGCAATGCAGGGATGTCCTCGACGACCTCATGTTTCTTGCCCCCTGGGCCCTGCTGTCGGCTTCACAGAGTCGGCTCAGCGAATGTGGCGATATCGATGTGATCCCGACGTTGCGTGAATTGGCGCGGCTTGACCTCTCCTGCCTGCACGCCATCGAGTATCGCATGGGCCCGGAAGCGATGCCGGAGGAGCGCACCTGGGTCAGTAACCTTCAAGGGCTCATCGCGAAGGCCAGCCAGCGCGCCAGAGAGAGAATCTCGACGCTGGAAGAGCTCGCCCGTCAGGCCAGTCACTTCGCCGCCGTAGACTACGACTTTCTGTATGACAAGACCTGTCATCTCCTGGCGATCGGCTACAACGTCGGCGACCGCCGACGGGACGCGAGTTATTACGACCTGCTGGCCTCGGAAGCCAGATTATGCAACTTCGTAGCCATTGCGCAGGGGCAACTGCCGCAAGAAAGCTGGTTTGCGCTCGGGCGGCTCCTCACGACCGCCGGTGGGGGACCGGTCCTCATCTCATGGAGCGGATCGATGTTCGAATACCTCATGCCGCTGTTGGTGATGCCGACGTACGACAACACCCTGCTCGACCAGACCTGCAAGGCAGCGGTGGAGCGGCAGATCGCCTACGGAAAACAGCGCGGCGTCCCGTGGGGAATTTCGGAATCCGGCTACAACACGATCGACGTGCATCTGAACTACCAATATCGGGCGTTCGGGGTGCCCGGGCTGGGACTGAAACGCGGGCTTGCCGACGATGTCGTGATTGCGCCCTATGCCACGGCGCTTGCGCTGATGGTGGCGCCGGAAGACGCCTGCGTGAATTTGCAGCGACTCGCCGAAGAAGGCGCCGAGGGACAGTTCGGATTCTATGAAGCCATCGACTACACGCCTTCCCGTCTCCCACGCGGCCAATCGAGCGCGGTGATTCGGTCCTACATGGCCCATCACGAGGGCATGAGCTTGCTCGCCCTGGCCTACCTGCTCCTCGACCGTCCCATGCAAAAACGATTCGATTCGGATCCATTGTTTCAGGCAACCACGCTGTTGCTCCAGGAGCGAATTCCGAAGGCAACGGCATTTTATTCGCATACCGCCGAGCTCTCCGACATACGGACGACCTCGGGCGACGCAGAAATGCCGGTGCGCCGGTTCACCAGCCCGCACACCGCGATTCCTGAAGTGCATTTATTGTCGAACGGTCGATACCACGTGATGATCACGAACGCGGGGGGTGGATACAGTCGCTGGAAGGATCTCGCCGTCACCCGCTGGCGCGAAGACAGCACCCGAGACAACTGGGGCACATTCTGTTACCTCCGCGACGTGGAGAGCGGGGCCTTCTGGTCCACGGCCTATCAGCCGACGCTTCAATCGCCGGCGAGCTACGAAGTCATCTTTTCAGAGGGACGGGCTGAGTTTCGCCGGCGGGACCAGGATATCGAGACCTACACCGAAATCGTGGTATCGCCGGAAGATGATATCGAACTGCGTCGGACCCGCATTACCAATGACTCGCAGACCCGCCGCACGATCGAAATCACGAGTTACGCGGAAGTCGTCCTCGCCTCGTCGGCCTCGGACGCACTGCATCCCGCGTTCAGCAACCTCTTCGTGCAAACCGAAATCATTCGCGAACGGCACGCGATCCTCTGTACGCGCCGGCCCCGCTCCGCCAACGAACACGCGCCATGGATGTGCCACCTCATGGCCGTGCATGGAGCATCCACCGAAGCCATGTCGTACGAGACGGACCGCCTACAATTTATCGGGCGCGGTCGCACCGCCGCCGATCCACAGGCGCTGCACGGCTCCGGCGGACAATCAGAAGGGCACCGGCAAACGGCGCTCTCCGGTCGTGAAGGCTCCGTGCTTGACCCGATTGTCGCCATCCGTTGTCAGGTCACCCTCGATCCGGATGAGTCGGTCACCATTGATCTCATGTCCGGCATCGGGGACAGCCGCGAGATCTGCCTGGGCCTGGTCGAAAAATATCACGATCGGCGCCTTGCCGACCGGGTGTTCGATCTGGCCTGGACTCATAGCCAGGTCGTCATGCGGCAACTGAATGCCACGGAAGCCGACGCGCAACTCTATGGCCGCCTGGCCAACTCAATCCTGTATGCGAATGCCTCTTTGCGGGCCGACCCGAGCGACCTGATCAAAAACCGCCGCGGACAATCGGGACTCTGGGGCTACGCCATCTCAGGCGATTTGCCGATCGTGTTGCTCCAGATCGGAGACCCGGCCAATATCGACCTGGTCCGTCAACTCGTCCAGGCCCATGCCTACTGGCGCTCCAAGGGGCTGGCCGTCGACCTGGTGATCTGGAACGAAGATCATGCCGGTTATCGCCAGCTGCTCCACGAACAAATCATGGGGCTGATTGCCGCGGGCGTTGAAGCCCATGTCATCGATCGACCGGGGGGCATCTTCGTCCGGCCTGCGGAGCAGATTTCGAACGAGGACCGCATCCTGCTCCAATCAGTCGCGCGCGCGATCATTAGCGACCGGCGAGGATCGCTGGAAGGCCAGATGACCCGTCGCGGCCATACGGAAAACGCCATACCCCGGCTGACGCCTATCCGGACCCGCCGTCCTGAACCCGAACCATCTCCTGCGTTGCCACGCCACGACCTCACGTGCTTCAACGGGCTGGGGGGATTTACCTCCAACGGGCGCGAGTACGTCATCACCACCACGCACGGGCAGGTGACGCCGGCACCGTGGGTGAATGTCCTGGCCAATCCCAACTTCGGCACCGTCATCTCGGAGAGCGGCCAAGCCTATACCTGGAGCGAAAACGCTCACGAGTTCCGCCTCACCCCGTGGCACAACGACCCGGTGAGCGACACGAGCGGAGAGGCCTTCTACCTCCGCGACGAAGAGAGAGGCCACTTCTGGTCCCCCACGCCGCTTCCAAGCCGCGGAGCGACCGCGTACGTCAGCCGGCACGGCTTCGGCTATAGCGTCTTCGAACATACGGAACGCGGCATCCGGTCGGAGCTGTGGGTGTACGTGGCGCTGGATGCCTCGGTCAAGTTCATGGTGCTCAAGGTGCGGAACGAATCAGGCCGCGCGCGCAAATTGTCTGCGACAGGGTACGTGGAATGGGTGCTGGGAGACCTGCGGCCGAAATCGACGATGCACGTCGTCACTGAATTGGACCCTGCGAGCGGGGCTGTCTTCGCGCGAAATTCCTATAACACGGAGTTCGGCGGACGGGTGGCCTTCTTTGATGTCGACGAGACGGCTCGATCCGTCAGCGGCGACCGGACCGAGTTTATCGGGCGAAACGGCACGCTTCGCAATCCCGCCGCGATGACCCGGTTACGGCTGTCCGGGAAAGTCGGAGCCGGGCTCGATCCCTGCACAGCCATCCACGTTCCCTTCGAGTTAGCCGGTGGACAAGAGCGTGAGATCATCTTCAGACTCGGCATTGGACGAACTGCCGATGAGGCCAAAAAGTCCGTACAGCGATTCCGGGGACCGGCTGCCGCCCGTGCTGCGCTCGACGCGGTGCAACGACACTGGAGGCACACGCTGAACGCCGTGCAGGTGGAGACACCCGACCAGTCACTCAATATGCTGACGAATGGCTGGCTCTTGTACCAGACGCTCGCCTGCCGGCTGTGGGCGCGGAGCGGATACTATCAATCGGGAGGGGCGTTTGGGTTCCGCGATCAACTCCAAGACACCATGGCGCTCATCCACACCGAACCGCACCTCGCGCGCGAACACCTCCTCCTCTGCGCAGCCAGACAGTTTCAGGAAGGGGATGTACAGCACTGGTGGCACCCTCCCTCAGGCCGAGGCGTGCGTACCCGTTGTTCGGACGATTACCTCTGGTTACCCCTGGCCACATGCCGTTACGTGCTCAGCACAGGTGACACCGGGGTCTTGGACCAGACACCTATCCACTTCGTCGAAGGCCGCCCCTTGAACCAGGAGGAAGACTCGTACTTCGATCTACCGATCCGGTCTGAACAATCGGCCACTTTGTACGAACACTGCGTGCGAGCTATTCGAAAAGGTCTCACCCGCGGCACGCATGGCCTCCCGCTCATCGGCTCCGGGGACTGGAACGACGGGATGGACATGGTCGGCAAGCACGGCACGGGCGAGAGCATCTGGTTGGGGTTTTTCCAATATGACGTGCTCACGCAATTCGCCACGCTGGCGCACCTGCGCGGAGACCTTTCGTTCGCCGAACGTTGCCGGCAGGAAGCCGCCGATCTGCGTCAGAATATCGAGCTGCACGGCTGGGATGGCGCATGGTATTTGCGCGCCTACTTTGATGATGGCTCGCCGCTGGGGTCTGCAACGAATCCCGAATGTCAGATTGATTCGGTTGCGCAAAGCTGGTCGGTGCTCTCCGGGGCCGGAAACGCCCTACGCTCGCGCACCGCGATGGACGCGGTGGACCGGCGCCTCGTGCGCCGAGACTCTGCGCTGATCCAACTGCTGGATCCGCCGTTCGACAAGTCAGCGTTGAACCCCGGTTACATCAAAGGATACGTGCCGGGGGTACGAGAAAATGGAGGCCAATATACGCATGCGGCCATCTGGGCGGCGATGGCGTTCGCCGCATTGGGAGAGCGGCAACGCGCATGGGAACTGCTGACCATGATCAACCCGGTCAACCATGCGAGATCTCCGGAGGAGACTGCGACGTACAAGGTCGAACCGTACGTCGTCGCGGCCGACGTCTATGCAGTCTCCCCGCATACCGGCCGCGGTGGATGGACCTGGTACACCGGCTCAGCCGGGTGGCTGTACCGGCTCATCGTCGAATCACTGCTCGGGCTGAAGCTGGAAGTCGATAAACTACGCGTGACTCCGTGCATCCCTGCCGACTGGAAAGGATTCACGCTGCACTACCGATACCGGGAGACCATGTACCATATTACGGTCTTACAAATCGTTGCCGTGAACGGCAAAACCAGTGTGACAGTGGACGGTGTCGAGCAACAGGATCCGACCATTCCGCTTACGGATGACCGACAAGAACACTCGGTTGAAGTAAGAATTCGACCGGCTGTCAGTGAATAGGGGAACCCGCCACACACTGCATCTTCTCGCCGTCACTATGATCGAAAAGGAGACCGCAGCTGCGACGGTTATCGTGCGACAGGAAGTCCGCTGAAGTAGTACGAAGAGATGGCGGCGGTTGTGGCGACGTTGAGGGAGTCGATCCCTCCGGCTAAAGAAATGGAGTATCTGTGCGGCGATGCGGCGATGGAGGCAGGGAGCAAGCCCTGGCTCTCATTCCCTACTGCAATGATGGATCGAGATGCGCGCGCTGTAATACTTCTGAGATCAACGGCCTCAGGCGACGATACGACGGCGGCATAGAGGACGCACCCTGAGGCTATCAGCGAAGACAGCTCGGCTCCTTGAAACACCGGAAGTGCGAGAATCGCTCCGGCTGTGCCCCGCACTACCTTCGGATGAAAACAGTCGACCGAGTCATGACTGAGCCAGACACCTGACAGACCAAGCCCCGCGGCGGTTCGGATGATCGTGCCGACATTCGTTGGATCTTGTAGGTGTTCGCCATACACACCCAAGACTCGCTTCTGAGCTAACACTTCGCCCTCATTCCATTTCGGCGATCGGACAACCGCGAGAATTCCCTGCGGCACGTCTACATCAGAGAGCTTCTCAAAGGTCTCCTCCGGACAGGAATATTGCGTAGCCCGCAATGCGTTCCGAGCAGCGCGGCTCTCCTGGTCTTCCAGCTCAAGGTATCGGGTTGAAACCGTGAGGCTGACGATCTGTGCCGAAAAAGAATGAATGAGATCGCGACAGGCGTGAGCCCCTTCGATGACGAAGGCGCCTTCACTGAGACGTGACTTCTTGTCCTGGAGGAGATGCCGAACTAACGATCCCTGGGCACGAGTAAGAGGGCGGAGCAGAGCAGACACGTTCGACCCTCTTACCCTACTGAGCCAGGCCCGTAGAGAAACCCTGACAGAGAACTACCGCCGCTTCCGCTCGGACGCGGCTTCTGCGGCACGAATCCGCTGAGCCCTCGCCTTGGCGCGCTTGAGGAGCGTGAGCTTCCCGCGCGTGCGATCCTGCTCAGTCTGTAGCTTTTCGAGCTGTGACTTCAGATGGGCCTTCTCTTGTTTATGCAAATCCGCGCATTCGGCTTTCGAGAGCAGCTTCCAATCGCCCGTATTGCCTGCCCGCTTTATCCGAGCATCCAGCGATTCGCGAAGCTGGCGCGCCCGCATCGTCATGAGTGATTTCAGGGCCTGCTGGCGCCGCTGCACTTCTTCTTCTTCGGCCATAATGCCACGAATGTCCGTTCCCAACATGTTCCCGCCCTCCTTCAAAGACCTAAGTTCGAACGGGCATATTGTACCTGAATTCACCTCTCACCTGCCACCAGGTAAAAATAGATGTAAGACATTGATACATATGAATTTTCACGAATTCGTATCCTTGAGACGCTTGCGGCAGAATCCGGACTTCTATATCATCCGCACATGCCAATCGGCGCACTCATACAGGCCTGGAGGCTTTCTCGAAACCAATCGATTGAAGCACTCTCAAAGACCGCCGGCATCTCGACGGCTCAGCTAGTGTAGTGATACATAAATAGCTTTACTTATTATACCGTACGGGTATACTCCTCCCCAAGAGGAGGACTGGCCTATGCGCATTGCCCCGTCCCTGCAGCTGACTGATCCCGAACGCCAGCAACTGGCGCAGTGGGCGC
>JAURZE010000010.1 GCA_030653545.1 Nitrospira sp.
CCGCCGTATCAAACTCTCGGCGATGGGCTTTGATGAAGGTGTACTTCAATCGGACGTGCTGCGATCTCCATCGATTCCCCATGAATCCTCCCCCTGTTCTAACGACCACCCTAAGGTGTCCGTTAAAGCCTGGGAAGTCCATCTCCACGCTTCCGTCATATAGGCCCCATGCTCACGCTGATTCAGTTTCCCTGGTCGCCGTTCTGCATCACGATCCGGCACATCCTGAAACGCCATCACATTCCGTTCACACTGCGCAACATTGCCTTTCATGATCGCGCGCCGGTCATCACCGCGACAACGGGTGCCGGCTACACCGTTCCCTGCCTCGTCGATGGGAAACGCGGGATCTGCGACGTGACGGACTTGGGGCAAGAGGTCGCGCGACATGTCGATCGGCGCTTCACGCTCAACCTCTTCCCGAAGGAGTTCGACGGCCTGCAGCTCATTCTCTCGCGCTACATCGAGCAGGAGTTGGAGATGGTGGGGTTCAAGGTGAACGATACCTACGTGATCCCGAAGCGCCCGCTGGTTGAACGCACGATGCTCATCCGCCACAAGGAGCGGAAGTTCGGAAAGGGCTGCGTCCGGGAATGGACCGCTCAGCGCCGGCCTCTGTGCGCGCAGTTTGCCGATCTATTGGAGCCGATCGACAACGTGTTGGCGGCCTCGCCGTTTCTCCTGGCTGACCGGCCGCTCTTCGCCGACTACAACCTCTATGGGGTGCTCGAAAACTATCTCTTCAACGGGAAAACCAAACTCCCCGCCTTGAAACACCTCCGCCGCTGGCACCGCGCTATGACACATGCTCACTAAACGTCGGCACCGCTTCCGCCCCCTGCGCAAGCTACTCTACATTACAATCGGCTTCCTGCTGCTCGCGCTGATCGGCGTGGGATATCAGATTGTCGGCATGGTGCAGGACCGGAAGCAGTACCCACCGCCCGGACAGCTTATCGACGTCGGCGGATATAAACTTCACCTCTACTGCACCGGCGAAGGCAGCCCGACCGTGATCTTGGATGCCATGGGTCCTGGTTGGTCGGTCTATTGGGCAGAGGTCCAGCCGGAGATCGCGAAAATCACACGGGTCTGCTCCTATGACCGGGCAGGATTCGGCTGGAGCGATACTGGCCGTCTGCCACGCATCGGCAGACGGATGGCCGATGAGCTTCACCAGTTGCTGACGAACGGCGGCATCTCCAGCCCCTACCTGCTCGTCGGCCATTCGCTGGGCGGGTTCGTCGCTCGGCTGTATCGCCAGGCCCACCCGAACGATGTCGTCGGGATGGTGCTAGTGGATGCGGGGCATGAACGGCAATTCGACCAAGTCGAGTTCATGCGATTCGTCTCACCCGGAAAATCCATGTTCCCGATCATCCGCGCGGTGACGGCCCTAGGCCTGACCCGGCTGTTGATCTCACGGGATCTTGCGCCGTCGTTCTTTGCCACCCAGGAAGCCGGTGTGCCTGCCGACATCCGCCCGCTCCTCCGCGCCGGATGGACGCAGTCGCGCTACTTCAAGACGATGACATACGAAGGTGCGGCACTGGAGGGGACCGCTGGGCAAACCGGGATGGCCGGTTCGCTGGGGAACCTGCCCTTGACCGTCATCACCGCGACCGGACCAACCTGGTGGCCCGAGATGCCGCCGACGGTGAATCCGGCCAACTTTCGAAAAATGTGGCTGAAGCTGCAAACTGACCTCACCAAGCTCTCCACCAACAGCCGCCAAGTCTTCGCCGACCGCAGCAGCCACTTCATTAACTTCGACCAGCCTGAACTCATCATTGAGACCATTCGGGAAATGATCGCCTCCCAGACACCCTCTCAAATCCAGAAGTAATCCATCTCAACGCCCTTGCGTTGATCGGAACGGCAGCCTGCATTTTGACACCCTCATGTCTACCGACTTTGCTATACTCCCTTGCATCATGGCCTCAGATACACCGGCTTCGCCGCCGTCAGGAAGAGATCGCCGCGAATTTTATCGAATTACCGTCACCCTGCCCGTCCGCATTCAGCCCGAAACGGATACGACGGAGGGTGCGCTCATCGAGCAATCCGTCAACATCAGCGGCGGCGGCTTCGGCATCACGGTCGCCACGGTCTATCAACCCAACGACATCCTTGCGGTCACGCTTCGCCTGCCCGATCATGGCCTCTTCACATCCTTCGCCGAAGTATTGCGGCTCGATCCCATCCCCTTTCCGGGAGGGACCTATCGCCTCCACGCTCGCTTCGTCAGAATGCCCTCACAGGACCGGGAAGTGTTGATCAGACATATCCTGCGGTTTCAGCGGGACCACCTGCAAGAACACTATTCCGCATAACCTAGAGCAACATCCGCGCGGCACCCGGGCAAAGACCACAGTTTCCCTCGCGTGCAATCCCACTGCATCAGAGCGCGGGAAGACCATCCGTCGACAGTCCTCCCGCGCTGCATGGCTCACGTGCCCGATGGGGCTCACGCTGCTTTGGGCAGTGACGCCAGATCGACTGACTGCCGAACCGTCTCGACCGGCGGAGTGGAGATGGACACGGTGCTGGACTCGGCAGACAACGTCCAGAGTCCCATGAGCAGCACCGCTATCGCTCCAATCACAACCAGCCCGGCATCAATCACCGAACTCAAATCCATCATCGTGTTCACCTCCTTTCTTTAGCGTGTAACGACGCCCGGATATCTGTCAAAAGAGGCCATGCGCCAACGGCCCCGTCTTGTGCTCCGCCGAAGATTCCGTGGAACCCCGCCGGTAGCCTTCCGATGACTCACGCCGCCAGCGCCATGGCACCCGGCCGCGTTTACCGTCACTGCGCCGCCCCTCATAGCGATTCTCTTCCTTCTCCGCATTATCATCACGTCGCCGTTTCGCAAACCACCTTGATTGTCTCATCAAGCATTTCCTTTCTCTGTTATACCTCCCCCTGCCCTACAGCCGGAGAGAAGGCCTCACCGGATGGAGCCATCGGTGAGGCCTCATTGACCGGTCACGATGCAGGAGGAAGGACGGTTATCCTGTTAGACAGGCAACACTACAGCGATGCGTTTACCCTTCGATCATGATGCGCCTGGGTTTCGCCTCTTCCCGCTTAGGAAAGGTCACGGTCAGGATCCCATTCCTGTGCACAGCCGATGCTTTCTCATGATCCACAAACGTCGGCAACCGGAAGAGCCTGGCGAACTGCCCGCCGGCGATCTCACGCAGATGATACGTCCCCTCTGGCCCCCGTTCCTCTCTCCGCTCTCCCTTCACCGCCAACACCTGGTTCTCAATCTCCAATGAGATGTCTTTCGGCTCCCACCCTGGGAGCGCAACCTCCACATAGAAGCCATTCCCATCCTCCCAGGCATTGCAAGCAGGCGCCCAGGCCTGGCCCGACACGCCGAAAGCACGCAGGGCTTCGTCGAACATCCGGTCCACCTCGCGATCAAATGATCCGGCCCTGACCGGGGACACGACAGACGGTACATAACTGCTCATAGCTGTCCCTCCTCCTCTCCTCTGAGAGGTCATATGATGGGTTGATGTTGAGATGGAATGAGAGTCAGGCCGAGGACGATCCGGGGCAATATCTGCCGCCGCTACTCCTCCAGTGTTGGCCTGGCACCAATCCATCCGGTTTCGTATCAGCAACGAGAAGGCAGATAATTTCACCCGGAGCAAAGTCAAGAGGGGGCCCTCTTAGCCTTGTTGCAAATCAACGCAGCCTCCGATTTCACACATTTGCGCAGACTTCCCCCGCGGGTACCCGCCTGAACGCGAGGCGAGCCGGCTGATCCAACAGCGGGCACGGTGCCCGGTTGTGCACAGCGCGATCGCTATCCGATCTCCACACAACCTCCGGGCACACCCCGTACGCTGAATTCCATGCGCGGCCATCAATAAATGACAAACTCCTTGGCGATCATGCGACCTTCTCATAAACTGGTTGCGACCCTTAGGAGGAATTCCGATCGCAATGTCCGACACACAGTTCGAGCAATTGGTGCGCCGTCTCGAGACGTACGCCCATAAACATCCGACACCGTACAAACTGAAGGTCGCGCTGGTCGCCGCTCTCGGCTATGCCTATGTGCTGGCCATCCTGGGCCTGGCATTGGCGGTCGGCGCCTGGCTGATTCTCTCACTGAAAGACGGAGGATCAGGCCATCTCAGCTCCATCAAGCTGCTGTTCGGCCTTGGAGTGCTGGCGGCGATCATCCTGCGGGCCTTCTGGGTGCGCCTTGCCCCGCCGACGGGCTATGAGGTGTATCGGGAAGACGCGCCGCGCCTGTTCCTCCTCATCGATAAACTAACCACGGCGTTGGGCACGCCACTCTTTCACCATGTGCTCATCGTGAACGACCTGAATGCCGCCGTCGCACAGCGACCGCGCCTCGGCATTTTCGGCTGGTATCAGAACTATCTGCTGCTCGGCCTCCCCCTCATGTTGGCCATGACACCGGCCCAGTTCCGCGCCGTGCTCGCGCATGAGTTCGGCCACCTGGGCCACTCTCATGGGCGCTTCTCCGGGTGGATCTATCGCACCCGCATAATCTGGTCGCGCCTGCTGGAAGAGCTGCGCGCCCGCGATCATTGGGGCTCGGTGTTCTTTACCAAGTTCCTGGACTGGTATGCCCCCTTCTTCAACGCCTACTCGTTCGTCCTGGCCCGCGCGCAGGAGTACGAAGCCGATCGTCAGGCGGCCCGGCTGGTCGGCCCGCACGCGATGAAAGACGCCTTGGCATCGCTCCAGATCATCGCGCGTCTGATGGACGAACGGTATTGGCCCGCTTTGAATCGCCGGACCATCACAAATCCTGCACCGCCCGCCTCCCATCTCGATGAACTCATCACGGTGTTGCAGCGCGTCACGCCTCACGACAGCATTCAGAAGTGGATGCACGAGGCGATGCAGCAGACGACCGGCTATGCCGACACGCATCCGGCCTTGGTCGATCGACTGGCCGCGTTAGACCGACTTCCGGAAAAACAGAATGCCCCCGAACCGCCGGCCGATTTTCCCCATCTGCGCGACCCTCACGAGGCCACAGCCGCAAACTATTACCTGGACGCGCATGCCACCGCGACACGCGAAGCCCTCGACCGCAGCTGGGCGGAGTCTGTGGCGGACGAATGGCAACAGAAGCACGAAGAAATGGCGGCAGCGCGGGCACGCTGCCAGGCCTTAAGCGACCAATCTGCGACCGTCGGGCTCTCGATCGACGAGCTGTGGGAATATGCGTGCCAAATGGAAGCGCTCGAAAGCGACCGCGCAGCACTGCCGTTGCTGCAACAATTGCTCACGAAGGCACCCGCTCACGCGGCGGCGAACTTGGCGATGGGGCGCCTCCTTTTGGCGCAAGACGATCAAGCCGGTTTGCAGTATCTGGAGAAGGCCCTGGCGGCGGATCGCGAGGCGGTGATTCCAGCCTGCCAACTGGCCTCCACTTTCCTGGAACGCCGGGGCAACCATAAAGAATCCATGCGCTACCGCGTCAAGGCGCAGCGGCAACGGCAGCAGCTCCTTGAGGCCGAAGCCGAACGCAGCACGATCAAACCCGGGGACTCGTTCGAGCCGCACGGGCTGCCAGCTGAAGTGATTGAGGGGATCGCCCGGCAACTGGCATCGAGACCCGATATCCAGGCGGCCTACCTGGTCCGCAAGACGGTGCAGGCCCTGACCCGCGTCCCCTGCTATGCGTTGGTCATCATTCCGCACCGCGCCTGGTACGAGTTGCACGCGGACAGCAGCAATCAGGCTCTCTTGGAGCAGCTCCGCACGACACTGACGCTACCGGAAGACACCTACATCCTCATCGCCGACCAGCTGATGAAACACCGATGGATTAGCACTCTCAGACCCATCCCTCAATCCGCCATCCTGAGCACCCACACCACCGCTTTATAGCTCCCGCGCCTTCGCTGGTCGGCCCCCTCGAAAGGTGGAGGAAATTCTTGCTGCGCAGCGCCGTTTTGCCGTACTTATCCTTGATTCCCTCCGCCCAGCATCATAGCGATATCCCCCTTCGCTCGATGCTATTCCTCAAAACATCCGCAATCTGACACATCCGGCCGGTCAGGCTGGGCAATCCTCTCGCTGGTCTCCGGCTTGCACTGGAACCGGTATCGGCTGTCCACTGAAAGGAGTCCGGCGATGTCGTTCGTCATGGTTGTCATGCTGATCACGCTGCTTCCCTTTCCAATTGTGGTCGGGGTGCTGGCGCTGGAAGAAATCCGGGCTGATCGCGAACATTCCTCCCACCCCCGCCGATCGCCGCTGAGTCGCCCGGCATCGGATGTCTGATCGATCAAAAAGAAAGGCCACCCATGTGTCCGATCCACGCCGGCACGTTCGCATCCTGGTCAACCGGCGGGGCCTCATGCATCGCAACGGAGCTGCTTGTCTCTGCACCCTCGTAAATCTCACCGCGCTGGGCCTCCAGATTTCCGCCGAGCTCCCCCTGCTGGTCGGAGACCGAATCGAAATCGAGTGTCAGCTTGAAGGCGAGAGCCGGATTTACTGTGCACTCAAGCTGACTCATGCCGCAGGGAGACACGGCGGCAGCCGTGTCGTCGACATCACGCCCGAACATCACGGCCTCCTGATGGATTTCCTGGATGGACAGGACACGCCCGCTCACAACACCCCCTGACCGATCCGACTCCGCTCAACAGCAACCGCAGCCCCTCCAAGGAGGGATACTTTTTCCGTCTCACACCGCGCTACACTGCACCCTGCCATGGAACAGACCAAACCCTATCAACGTGCGCATTATCGCTTACCCCTTCCAACGGCCTATCCCGTGATGTTTGCCGGCACCTCGGCGATCGGCGAGGGCACCCTCACCAATCTGTCGGTGTTTGGCTGCACGATCGAATGTACGACGATTCTGCCCCAAGCGACGAACCTGTTACTCCGGCTGATTCTGCCGGATCAGAAGGAATCGCTCCCGATCGAAGAAGCGGAAGTGCGGTGGATCGATGAGCAGCGGATCGGAGTGCGATTCAGCAAGGTGGAGCGTGCGGCCAATCTTCGGCTCCATGGATTTGTGTGGGACCGGATGCTCGAACGCATGCAGGCCATCAAGCAGCGGCGCTAGATACTATTGGTCTTCGGCTTGGTCTCCCTGCTGCCTTGTCGTGGGCAAGCGAGCGATTCGTTCACATCCCTCGTAGACACCTCAGTTGCACCTACAACACGTTAGAACCGCATGGCAACCTTCTGCCACGCCTGCTCCAGAAGTTGTGTGCCGAACAGGACCGGAGGACTTTCCCGCCAGTACCACACCCGTTCGGGATACGTATCGAAGTCGAGCCGCTCTGAACCCCAATCGCCCGAATAGGCATACCCAATGGCATGCATTCCGATTGAAACGCCCGTCAACCCTACGACCATATATTTGATCCAGCGTCTCCGATGAATTTGCTCCAGGGCGGGAACCATCAAGAAACAGAGGAAAGGGGCGCTATCCGCCAAAAGCCTTGGACCATACCCATGTCCTCCCCACCAACTCCCAAGCGTCGCGACCGGGATGAGCAACAAAAGAGTCCCCACGCTCAGATACCTGAGTAGCACCTGTCCCGGCTCTCTCCATGCCACCGCTATCCCGGCCAGCGAACAGAGAAAGATCGGGGAGTAGATAAACAACCCACGCGCCGGGGAAAATAGCACGCCCGCAATCCCTTCGAGGAAGGGGGTGTTGAACCAGGAAAGATGGTGCCCCACGAGGGAAGCCGGAGTGACAACGGTCGCACCAAATCCGGTCCGGAGAGGCGAGTCGAAATACGCGTCGTTGTACCACAGAAACAGCAGCAGTGGAGGAATACCGGCAAGCAAGAACCCAACACATTGCTCCCGATGCTTATGGAGCACATAGAGTGCAACCGGAAGCGCCATGACGAGATTCAACGGGCGACAGATAACCGCCCAGCCAAGCGCCAGTCCGGCCCACGCAATAAGAGCCGGAGTCTCCCTGCCCCTTACCAGACAGTACAGAGTGAGCGAGAAAAACAGCTGGCTCGGACCGTGCTGCCACGAGGCTTGACTAATAAGACTCAAGCTGCTTGTTCCAAAAGCATAGACGAAGGCAATGAACCACGCCACGCGCGGCGTCGTGACCCGCCGTAGCCCGCTAAATAGGGTAAGCACCGATAGCGCTACCATGAGCATACCTGCCCGCTTCTCCAAATCGAAAAGCGTCTCAGCGGCGAGCCTCGTCCCCACTTTGAGAACGGGAACAATATATACCGGCACGGACAGGACGGCTCCCCATGGGGGATAAGTCGATATCAGATGTCCGTTGATGACCCGGACAAAGTATTGTTCATCGTACTGCTCGATGGTAGAGGCATACTCATCGAGATAAAAATCTCGGTCCATGAGGAGGCTGACCGGAAGAAAACGCGCAGGCAAGGTATCGGCCGTTTCGAAGGTGTGCCCGTTAGAGTAATACACGGTCAACGCCCCGATGAAAAGCAGGAGCGAAGACTGCAACCCTTCTAACACCGATCTGGCGCCACGCCTCTCTTCCATCCAGGCCTTGCCTAAGGAGAGAGCCAGGCAGAGGGCAAGCCAGTTCCTCAGGGAAGAGGCGTGCAGATGAACAGGACCAACGGCAATATCGTAGCCCCCCTGAACGAAAAACAAGACCAGGACGTTGGCACAGGCCACAAAACAAAGCCCCTTGATCAAGGCCTCGAGACGAGATGGCGCCTTGGTGTCGGCCGGAGCAACCATCTGCAGCAGTTGAGGAAACGTCACTGATCACCCTCCTTCAGAATCATGTTGCCTTCAACCCTTCAGCAGATGCAGCATCAAGTCAGTTTCGCGAAGAGGTCAAGGAGATGGCTGCCCACCGTCGCCACTCTTGAGGAATCAGCCAGATGCCCACAAACACAATGCCATCGAGGATTCCGGGAACCCCATGTCGAAACGCCTCCTTCAGGAGCGGCCAGAACGCCGATCGGTCCCCTTGCTCGATCGCATTGGCGCTGACCCAGGTCAACAAAAACGACGCGTAGGCTCGGGAGGTCACGAGGTGGCGGTTCTGCTGTATCCAGGAAAATGAAAACTGCCAGTTCTTGCTACTGCTGATTGTCTGGAGTTTCTCCTCCCGATGCCAAATGGCAAGTGGTTCTGGGTTCGCGACAAATAGCACGGCGGTTTCGTCACGCATGCTGGCTCGGAGGAGCCAGTCTATGTCATCGTGTCTGTGCGACTCTGCTCGAAACGGGACCTTCTGCAATACCTGTTTGGTCGTAAGAATCGTAGAGGTCTGCACAAGCCCTTCTCCTCCGAACAGACGGGTTCGGCGGAACAGATAGTCACTCATGAGCTCACCGGGCGCCGGCAATCTGCGGGGCAACACGACATCGGCGGTTTCACTCCGCTTGATGAAACGGCACGAGATGATGGGGTCTTGGAACATGGACTGCTGGGCAGTGCGTAGTTGGATGTCGAGCTTATTGGGAAGCCATTCGTCGTCGTGGTCGAGTAAGGCGACCCATCGTCCTCGAGCTGTTTCGACTCCTGCGTTGCGAGCCTCTGCAGGTCCCAGATTGTGAGACAGCGGCTTAATTATTAATCTGGGATCTTCTATTGCACCTAGAGCCTGCACGGTCGCCTCGTCCGGTCCATCGACAACGACAATCACTTCAATCGCGTTCACGGTCTGAGCCAACGCACTACGTACCGCTCGCACAACCAAGTGCGGCCTGTTCAGAGTCGGGATGACGACCGACACGATCGGCTCACTGATTCCCACGCCTATCTCCTACTCCTGAGTTCGTCGAAACACTCGCATCCGGATCCCGTTCCTCGGCCGCAAGGTCATCTTGGGCTCAGGCACGATCGTCTGCCCCTGGACCAGGGACAACTTGAACCGCTGCGCGATCGAGGCCAGCACTAAGATTGCCTCCATCTTGGCAAAATGCTCTCCGATACAGACGCGCGCACCGCCACCGAACGGGAAATAGGCAAACTGTGGGCGTTCTTTTTTTTCGGTTTCGGTAAATCGTTCAGGGTCGAAGCGCTCAGGATCTGGAAAATACCGGGGATGGCGCTGCATAACGTATTGGCACAGATAAATTTTTGATCCTGCCGGGATGGTGACCCCGCTCGGTAGCTTGTCCTCCGCCTGCGCAATCCGCACAAAGAGCCAGGTGGGCGGGTACAACCGCATCGACTCGGCTAGTACCATTCCGCAATAACCCAAGCGAGGAAGATCGTCAGCAGATGGCAGCCGACCACCCAAAACCCTATCCACTTCCGCAAGGAATCTTGCCTCGATTGCCGGATGTTGGGACAGGAGATAGGAGGTCCAGGTCAACGCCTCGCCGATCGTCTCATAGCCTGTAACCAAGAGGGTTACGACTTCATCGCGGACCTGTTGGTCCGTCATGGCTGTCCCGTCGTCATATTTCGCGCAAAGCAACAGAGAGAGCAGATCCCTGCCGTCCGTAGGATATGCGCGCCGTGCCTGAATCGCTCGAGCCACGATGGTATCAATACATTGCATGGCTTGGCGGTACTTCCAGCCAATCCGGCTGGGCACCCATTCAGGGAAGGGAGAGAAGAACACATGCTCCATGTAAAGCCGCCGGATCGTAATGGCCTCGAGCAATGCGGGCAAGTTATCGTCAGCATCCGCTCCCAACAAGGTCTTAACGATATTCCGTTGGACGAGACCCATCATCTCGCATTCGAGGTCCAGCTCCATTCCGTCAGCCCACCGGACCAGCATCTCCCCGACCCCCTCGGTGATGATGCGAGAGAAGGATTCCACGGTCTTCCGGTAGAACACCGGCTGCATCATCCTTCGCTGCCTCAAATGTTCAGGTCCCACACTGGTGAGCAGGCCCGCCCCCGACAATTTCTTTCCTTTCGCACTGGTCATGCGGGGCGATTTGCCGTAGTTGTCCGGATTGAGTACCAACACATGTTTGATATCGTCCGGATTATTCAAAAGGAAGGTCGGCTCTCCGATCTTCAATCTGATCACGTCCCCATAGGTGGCGGCACAGCGCGAGAGAAAACCTAGCTTGTCGTACAAGAACTCCGGCAGATTCCCCACCAGCGGATATCCCGTCGGTCCCCGCGCTATGGTCCTCGTCTGACTACTGTCGCTCATACGGATACGGCTCCCTTCACACCCCGACCGCCACACCCTTCTTTTTCCCAATGGTATCGATGACGCGCAGATAGCGAGCTAGGTATTGTGCTCGCGTATAGAATCGCTCGTACCCGGATCGGGCCCGCTGCGCGAGTGCCTCTCGTAAGGTCGCGTCCTCCGCGAGCGCGGAGAGAATCTGCCGGAGCTCCTTTCCGGATCGATACACGAACCCGCCACCGGTTTTTTCGACCGCTTCCCGGTTCCCGCCGGCGTCATGCACCACAGCCGGTGTCCCGCAGGCCAGCGCTTCGAGCACGGTCAGCGGGAACACTTCCGGCGCCAGCGACGGAAGGATCAAGGCCGTTGCACTTTGATACGTCCCAATCAGCTCACGCTGAGGAACCGATCCCAAGAAACGAATATGGCGGCAGCCGGAGTACTGCGTTTGAAGGGATTGTCGCAGGTCTCCGTCTCCAATGACGTTCAGATCGAATTCCGGCAATCGCGCGAACTCCTCCAGAAGACCACCGATGCCCTTCGAAGCTGTGATGCGGCCGACGAACACAAAGCGCGGCCTTCCTCCGTCCGCAGGGCGTCCAGAAGATCCCGGCTCTAGGCTAGAGAACGTCGGTAAGACCTCGATGGGCGTAGTCAGTCCCGCGGCGCGGTGTCGCTGTGCCGTGTATTCGCTTGGAGCTAAGAGTGCGTCGACATTAGCCAAGCTGCGCTGAATCAAGTTCGTAAACCGCCACAATTGAGGAGGAACCTCTGATCGAAGGCAACAAGTGAAACACTCCGGACGGTCGCAGGCTTGAGCTTGATTCTTCCAGAAAATATGTGTCGGACAGAGCAGCCAGTGTTCGTGCAGGGTATACAGCGTCACAGGTGCGCGGCTCAGTTGAAGGACACCGGGTCCTCCGATCAAAGAAATGTTATGGAAGTTGACCACATCGAAATCACAGTCAAGTACCGCTCGCAGCTGTCTCGCCTTTACTCCCGGCCAGCCTGTTTGTTGGGTGAGCAGCGGAGACAGCTTACCGAAGGGGCTGCGCAGACGATGCACCACCACCCCATCCCGCTCGGCCTGTACAGCCGGCTGCTCCCTGCCTCGCAGGCGATAGGCATCTTCGCAGTGCACGACTTCGACATGATGGCCTTCGGAGACCAATGCGCGAGCGAGCGCCTGCACAAACGTCGCATCCCCACCAAAATGATAGGGAGGATAAAATGTGGTCACCATGCAAAAACGCATCGAGTCTTTCCTTAGGTCAACCGCGTCGTTCCATGGACTCCCACACAAATCCAGCTGCATTGGCCACCTGCGAAACTCCGAGCAAGAGTGTCAACTGAACTTTCCTCTTCGTCCGGGCAACGCTCCGGGACGCTCGAAGCAAATTGAGATAAAACGACATGGGCTCCAACGACATCTGTCCGTTTCTCGGCGAAGCCTGCATCGTCCGATATCTGAACGTCCCGCGCCCATAGTTGAAATGCTGCCGGACAAAAGCTCGAAACGTGAGGGGATGCGCATGCGTGACGATGACTTCGGGAGCATAGACCATGCGATACCCATGGCGAGTCCAACGGTTACAAAACTCGCGGTCTTCTCCTGTCGCCCTCACAAAGGATTCATCAAATCCGCCGATCGCATGGTAACGATCTGTCGGAACAACCAAGTTGTTTGGGGTGAAGAATTGCGCGGCCCCAGGCAATGCGTTGTAGTAGGAATACAAGTATTCGATCAACAGATGGGTGGCCATCGAGTAATGATTGTCTGGGAATGCGTTGATAATGGCCCCGCCCACTGCGGAATCCGGCTCAGCGGCAACGCGCATGGCCAACGTGCTCAGCCAATTCACGGCGGGCATGCAGTCGTCGGCCGTAAAGACAAGATACTCGCCCTTAGCTTTCACCGCACCGGCATTCCGCGCGCCTGACGGTCCGACATGCGGCTGCCGGAGCAGCGTCACGGGTAGCAAATCTCTGACTGCCGCAACGACAGCATCGAGGGCTCCACCGCCGCCGTCGTCCACCACAATCACCTCAAAACGGTCGCCGGGATATTCGAGTTTTGCCAATGACGCAAGACATGTCGCAAGTTGCTGAGTGCGACGATAGGTAGGGACGATAATGGAGAAGAAGGGTTGCGTTCGTTCCATCACACCTCAATGGGAAAAGGTGTTTGTTCCTGACGCTTCCGGATCCATTCCGCCATCATCCCAATCGCGCTGATGGCTTGCGACAAGAAAAGCAAACCGGCCAGCACTGTTGCTTGCGGAAGAGGCAGCCGTGAAAATGGAGCCTGCAACAGGCTGCGATAATAGTTCGGGTCCGGCGAGAACAGCTTCCAACCCTGATGTTTCCGCGCTCGTTGTAACCGAATGGCCCCACGGCCATAATTGAAATGCTGCCAACAGAAGGAACGCCACGTCAACCGATGAGCGTGCCCGACCACGGCTTCGGAAGCAGAGATCATGCGGTACCCTCGGTGCAACCAGCGGCCACAGATGTCACGATCTTCTGAAGCGGTTGTTCCGAACGTCACGTCAAACCCGCCAAGCTCCCGGAAACGATCTGCCGGAATGGCCAGATTGTTAGCTGTGAAAAACCGCGCCCGCTCGGGGTCGTTATTATGATAGACATGGCCGATATCGACAATCAGTTGGCTTGCAACGGCATACCGGTTGTTCACAAGAAGATTTTCCACATGGCCCCCCACAATGACCGAATCCGGTGCAGACAGAAATCGCATGGCCAACGTCCGTAGCCAGCCGGACTGCGGAAGACAGTCGTCGTCGGTAAAGGCAAGGATCTGGCCCTTGGCGTTCTTTGCACCCGTGTTCCGCGCCGAACCTGGCCCTGCATTGGCTTGTCGGATCAGCCTGATCGCAAGCCGTTGCTGAAATCGATCGACAACTGAGGCCGGCGAAACGGCACCGCCATCATCCACCACCAGCACCTCAAAGCGATCTGGGGGATAATCCAGTTGAACCAGAGCCGCGAGGCAGTCGGCCAGTTGCCCGGGACGATTGTAGGTCGGAATGATGATCGAAAATACCGGCAGCATGTGCGACGTCAGGCCTCCCCCGCCACTTTCAGAGACAACGCCTCAAGCTTTGCCCTGTCCCTCCTGGTCAGATACCGCGCCTTGAACAGCTCCATTTTGGCCAGTTCCTCGGTCGCCTGACCTCCCCCAAATAGATACCCGACCATTTCCCCTGCGGCACTGACGACCAATCCCAGAACGAGCGGAGGCAATACCAGTGGCCACCGCATCCTCGGAAACGTGGATTGGGAGAGGGCCTTCAGGGCGCGTGGGACGCGTACGAACGGAATCAACGGAGAGCCTCCGGCATAGAGAAACCGCTTAAACAGGGGCCATGATTGAGCCCGTGTGGCAGCAAACCGTCGGCCGGTGTAAAACCGTTCCGGCAACCAGAACGCCAACGACGAGATGTTGGCGTGGTACACCCTGGCCTCCGGATCGAGATATAGCTTGTAACCTTTGGCTTGCAGATCCCAGTGGAGGAGAATCTCCGAGTCCATCACCGCGTCGAGCTGTTGATCGTAGCGCATCAGGATGTCCCGCTTGTATGCGGTATGATGGCCCGGAAGGTATGTCGAGATACCCACAGCTCTTGTCTCCACACAATGTCCGTAGTCGACAAAAAGATTCGCCCAACTGATCATTCCCGGGTTGGCATTTCCCATCACAGCCCCCACGGCGGCCCACGGCTGCCGGTGCGCCGCGATCAGCGCCTTCGCCCAACCTGGCCCCGGAAACGCGTGACTTTCAGCCAACACAACCACCGGCGCGCGCGCCTGGCGAACTCCCGCCGAAGTCGCAAGGGCTAATGGAAGAATTGCGGGAACTTCAACCACTCGTACCTGAAAAAAGGCGGCAGTCTCCTCACAGTCGAGTCCGAGCCTGTCCGACGATTGAGTGACAATCACGAGCTCGAGTTCCTCCCGCCCTGCTTGCGCCTTCAGGTGCCTGATTGTCTGACGAATCGTCTCGTACTGATCCGCGACAATTACTATCGACATCGCAGGATCTCTATCCCGATACATCGTTCCCTCCTCTGCCACGGTACACCTCATTCTTCAATCTGATTGCCGGCTGTCGGGGGTACCGCCGGGATCGACGTGACCTGATGTGGCGCCTGGGCCACGAGAACGGGTTGTCCGCGTGACGCAGATGCCATCGCTGCGAAGACCACCTCTAATGCCCGACGCCCATCGTCCACCGTACAATCCAAAGGACCATCGTGGCGAATCGCTCCAAGGAAGTGTCGCCATTGCTCACGATACGACGCAAGCACATCACCACCATGCCGCAGCCGCACGAGGCTGCCTGGCAATTCCTTCACGGTCCGCAAGAAGGCATCCACACGGGCTCGCCCATTGCCAGGAATGCTGCCTTGGGGGAAATACTCCAGGCCGTCGAAACGATAACAGGACACCTGTAGACGGCCTCCCCGTCCGTAGACTTCCACTTCATTGTTTTCACCTGTCCGCTCCGAACAGGTGGCCGTCGCGAGGACGCCATTCGTCAAGCGCGCAGTGACCGTCACCGTTTCATCTTCCCAGGGCCCTGATCGGCTGACTGCAAACACGCTTTCGATCTCTGTCTCCAACAAGAATCGCCAGAGGTCGAAGACGTGAATCGCCTGATCGAAGAGCGAACCTCCGCCCGAGGCACGATGCAATTGCCACCGGGAGGGTGCTTCGTGCGCGCTTGCAAACACAGTCCGGATCGCCTCCACCTCCCCGACAGTTCCCCGCTGGAGCAAGGCCCGAGCTTGTCGGATGAGACGATGCCATCGGAAGTTGAAACCCATCAGGACCTTACGATCGACCTGCTTGGCTCGATCTCGAATACGGTCTGCCTCCTCAAGAGTCGCAGTCAACGGCTTCTCGATGAACACATGCTTCTCTGCGCCAAGCGCAGCCAGAGCGATTTCTGCATGAAACTGAACGGGGACACAAACCGCGATGACGTCGACCAGGGTGTCGTTCAACAGCGCATGAACGTCGGGATAACGATTCGTGATATGAAATCGGTCTGCAAGCTGTTTGAGGCGAGCGGCATCGGTATCGGCCAGCGCGACAACCTCTGCGCCAGCCAGCCGGCTCAATGCAGGAAGGTGACGAAGCGCCGTCACCCTTCCGCAGCCGATGACGCCGACTCTAATGGGACGCCTCATGTCTAAGCCTCTTCTCACGCGCCAACTATTGTGGCCTGTTGCCAAAATCAACTAAAGGCCTGGCAAACTCGCATGTGGCGAGCAACCAATCCGTATGGCAAGTCACAGCAATCGCGCTGTGGCACCCCCCTTACCGATACTGCGTTCCCATGATGCCGTGACCGCGGTAGGCAGCCAACATCCCCGGGATTTCAAGGATGTGCGTGACCATGGTCAGCGCAATCGCGAACGGCACCTCGTACCATCTCACGTTGTAGTGGCGAAAACAGCGAACGCAATCGCGAATACTGTCGAAGGTCTTCCCGGCCACGATCAGGGGAATAGCGATGAGGCCCATGCGAATCAGGCCCGCATATGGCAGTCGATCATCGCGCAGCCTCGTGATGACGGTGCTGTATCCGTGATTGCGGCGTATGTCCCGCTCCATCGGCCATCCTTCGAAATCGTGCACCACCACCAACTCCGGATCGAACCACAGCGTCTCACCATCCCGGAGAAAGGCCTCAGACTGTATTCGGGACGCAAACGCTCCCATCCCGACGGGAAGGGGGTGGCGACAATAGACTTTGCGTTTGAATGCCGTGGCGTTGCCGGAAATGAACCTGCTAGGACCGCTACGACCAGGGTCGAGATACGACCGCGATAACAGACCCAGTATCCGCTCCAGGCGAGACCGGCCCGGGTACAAGGTCCTGGCGCTGACGGCCGCTGTGTCGGGATGTTCGGTAATGGCGGCGCGGAGCACCCGCAGCCACGACCGGGACGGGATACAGTCGGCATCGACAATGGCCAGCCAGTCGCCGGAGGCTGCCTCCACCGCTCGGTTCTTCAATTCATACGAAGACTCGGCGTCGACATGGAGCACCTTCATATTGGAGACGAGCCCTAATACGTCGCTCGGAATCCGGCCCTCGAATCGCGACGACTCAACGAGGATGAACTCCTCGGCCGGCGCGCCCTCCTGCTCTGCCCATGCCTGTAATGCCCGCCGGAGGTCTTCCCACGACTTCTCCTCGCCGGCCGCATAGTCAGAAACGACGATGACCGAAAGCTTTGTAATCATCTGATCCGTTGCCAACTGCGTCATGCCCTCCCCTCCTCTGAATCACTCACCTCTTGGTGCACGCTGTCCTAGCACTCACTTCCGAGAAGCTCCGTAGCGAACAGACCATCTGACCCACACACACAACCGCCATGCAAAGAGCGGGAAGCGGAATCCCCAAATGATTCCCACACGAAGCGCCTCAGCTTTTCCGCATGGCGGTCGACAGAGAACTGCCGGCGTAACTCCTCTGATGGTAGCTGACGAGCCAATTGATCGGCTTTTGAGGAACTCAAGAAGGCAGCCCAGTCCTCCGCGCTGTCCTTAACCACCAATCCCGATCCGGATGCGCAGGCGAAACCGCGTACGGCCTGTGTCGTGGCAAGCACCGGCATTCGATTGTGCAGGCTTTCTGCGACTTTAATATTGACGCCGGCGCCCGCACGAGTGGGGCACACCATGATGTCGACTTGATTCCAGACTGTTGCGAGTTCAGGGACTCTCCCGTGAAGCACGACTCGATCTGACGCGGACAAGCGCTCGCTCCCCCGCCCAAAGACGTGGACCTGGAGAGGTCTTTGGACCTTCGGAAGAACCTCCTCAATCAGCCACAGCCAATTCCGACGATTCGGCCACCAGGCGAAATCGGCGAGGTAGCCGAGGCGCAACGGACCACTCACCCGAGGCAGTCGGGATACCGGAGGAGCCACGAAGAGCGGCGGCACATGAAGAGCCCGGACCCCGGGAACCCGTCCCTTGCCCCAGGCCATCTCGTCGGCTGAAAGAAATATGACCCCGGCGGCACGATGAAAGGCCTCGATCTCATATTGCCGCTGTTTACTCACTTCTCGCTTAAACAAATTCGAGAGGAGGGGGGAGAGGGACAACTGCTGGGTAAGCACCCGGTGCTCAAGATTGTGGGCAACCAGCAGGACGGGCATCTCTGAGGGAAGCTCCTCGACTGCCCAAAGCATATCGCTTCCGTTTATCACGACCGCTGCGTAACGACGAGAGCGAACCGCCTCACGGATTCTCACCCGGAACTCTTCCTGCAGCGCGAAGAGTACTTTTGCAGGATGCTTCGAAACGCACGAATGCGCCAAAGACATGACTTGCCGAATTCGCCTCCAGGGACCCGGCGGCGGATGCAGAGGGCCCAACAAATCCACATCAAATCTTTGTTCCCCTTGCTGGAGCGCAGCCATCAGTCCTCGCGTATAGGTTCCTGCTCCGCCAGGATGCGTGGCAGGATCGACCAGCGATACGATGAGAAGGCACGGAGACGCCATCAGCAACCTTGCCTTACACCCAGAGCCCCCGCACAGCACCTGTCTTTGAGCTCAAGGACGGAGTTCCACATCGCACCCGCCAACCCACCTGCGCGATGCCGCCATGCATTCAGAGTGACTCCCTTTGCAACGCATACGCACTCACTCCCGCGAAACACTGGCTCCATCATGTCCTCGTCTTCAGGCTACTTGAGCCGGCTCCCGCTTTCGAATCAGCATCGAACGCACTGCGGCCAGCTCTCCATAGTGGAATTCCCCGATCAACCAATAGCCGAGCACACTGATAATCCCGAGCAGCACCAGCTTGGGAAACACGAGCACCCCGGAGGTCGGCCACCAGAGCGAGACTGCCCCAACGACAAGTCCGATCGCCAGACTCCGGATCACCGTTCCAACCGGCGGCCACACCTTCCACAAGGCATACACACCTGCCCCCGCCGCAATCGCCCCAAAAGAGGAGACCACAACAGTAACCCAGGCGGCACCTTGCTGTCCGAATCGGGGAATCAGTACGAGATGACCGGCCAATGCCAGCAGGACCAACGGGGCCGTAAACATGATCGTTCTGGCCGGTAATCCCGCAGCCGTCATGATCGTGATCGACACCATTAACATCACATTCGAGACCGCTCCGACAATCAGCAACGCCAACAGCGGGCCGGCGGGGAGAAACGCGGCGCCGAACACGACTTGCACGATCTCCGGGGCCGCACCGGCGATGATCGCCGCGACCGGAATGAGGAGCATCGTGACACGCAGCGCATCACGCGCGAGTTCCCGCGCCCGCTCCTCTTGACAGTCCGCAAGCTGACGACTCAGCGTCGCAAGAAGCAGGGAGGAGAATGTCCAAGAAAACAATCCGGGCAGGAGCGAAAGACTTTGAGCCGCACTATAAATGCCGGCCTGTGCGGCCGTCCCTCCGAGGATCTTAAGCATGAAGAGATCCATCCCGTTGAAAAAGATGAGACAGATCGAGGACAGGAACAACAGAGCGCCGTATCGCTGAATCGGGAGAGGCACCGGAGCCTGCTTGACGAACATCCCTTCTCCGAGGTACCAGCGGCTGAGCAGAAGCTCTGCCAGCGACGAACCGATCACACCGAGCAATGCCCCCGTGATGGAGAAGCCGGCCTGCACAAGCACCACCACGAGCCCCATCCTGACCAGCCAGCGGCCCGCCCTGGCGGCTGCTCCGGCCCGGTAATTGCCCATTCCAATCAATACGTTTCGATAGGCCTGTCCGACACATAACATCGGAATATCGAGCGCGCACACGCGGAGATAGAATGCCAAATCCGGCTCTTTGAACAACGCGCTGAGCGGGTCGGCGAGAATCCAGACAAAGACCATCGCCCCAATACCAATCTTCAAACTGAGGCGAATCACCATGGCACCGACCGGTTTCCAATCGTCCGCCTCACCGACAAACTTGATCGTCGCCTTCGTAAAAAATGAGTTGATCGCACTTTCGATCCAAATGATCGTGGTCAGCGTCAGAGCCAGCAACCCATAACCCTGGGGACCAAGTTGTCTCGTCAAGAAGCCAGTCGTAACAAGTGCCGTGAGCGGGAACAGCAGTTCCGCCAGAAATATCCGGGCGGTCCCGTCCATCATGCGACGCCCCGTAGTCGTTGTCAGTAAGCTCATTCCACCCTTTCAGACATCATGCGCGTAGGACTCTCTATCTCCTCAACAGATTCCGCCCAACTTGCTGGCGCCGACGTGCCCCCTTTCCCATCGCCTACTTGGCTACGCCCAACGGGCGCCCCCGGGATAAAAGAACTGCATGAGGCTTGGGATCAGTATAGAAACAAGATGGCGGGTAGCCAATACCTCTTACCTCGATCTTCCCCTACCAAAGAGGGGCGAAGGGAAAGAGGGACCAAGGAGAATCCGCAGCACAGGGCGAACCAGATGGTTGGGCCCTGGAAGGATGAGTTACCGACTCACGCGGCGTCTCAAGACCCCGCTCCACTCTGTGACCATCAGGCCCACGGTGAGGACCACAAGCCCCATCGCGCACAACTGGGCTGCGAATGGAAGGGTTCCATGCAAGCTCAGTCCTATTGCCCACGCCAATCCTACTATCCCCAGGGAAATCAAGTGCGGCCATAGCACGAAGGATGTGCGGCAAGGGTCCACGATTTTTGGAGTCGTGATAAAAGGGAACTGGCGGTTGACCAAGACATCGACAACGGCCGCTATTTGATACGGCCATTTCGCGAATTGCAGGAGGCCGGCTCGCCAATGAATCCCCTGCTCCGATTTCTTATTCAAGTAGAACCCTTGTCGATATCGCTCCCAAAACCGCAATATAACAACCATGAACCCGCCACTGACCAGCGCTTCGGTGGTTGCCAGAGAGGGAATGTTCCCGGATACCAGCATGAACGCCACAAGCATCATCGCAATAGGAAGCACCATGCTCCAATGGACATAGTTCAATCCGTGCAAGGAGTTCAACAATGCGGCAGTCGGCGAGAGGTTCCGGGCTACTGAAGACCCGATCCGTAGCTTCACGTCGAGGACAGAACGGGTCCACCGCCGTTGCTGATTGAGATAGGCCGGCCAGTCCACCGGAGCCAACCCTCGGGCCAGCACCTCAGGAACATAGACGCCTTCCCACCCACGATTCTGGTACAGGAGCGTCAGCAGCAGATCGTCGGCATCGTGCGCCGCGAACCCGCCGCACTCGCGCAAGGCGCTGAGACGGTGTGTGTTGTGACACCCGATGATGAGCGGAAACCCTTTCCCATGACAGGCCATTTGCACGAGCGAGTAGAACTCATAGGTTTCTTCAGCCGCCCCTCTGGCGATAAAGCTCGCCTCTTGGTTGCCATACACCTGCGGAGCCTGCACATATCCCACTTTTGCATCATCGAAATACCCGAGGACTTTGGCGAGATACACACGATCAGGCACGTGATCGGGATCAAATGCCGTCAGGATCTCGTATCGATCGAATCCGATCTCATGGAGCCAGGCATTAAAGTTTCCATGCTTTGAAGCCTTCCGAAACATGCCGGCCTCGGCCTGATAGCGCGGGAACGACTTGCGGCTGAAATGATGGACGCCCAGTGCGGCGCAGACCTGCTTAACCCGCTCGTCATCTCCCTCATCCAGAACCCACGTGTCGTGAGGATAATCGAGGTTCACCAAGGCCTTCAGGGTCTGTTCCAGCAAATCCAATGGCTCAATCCCCGGCACATACGTGGTCACGACCGCAACCTTCCAGCCCGGTCTCGGCAAAACAGCTCTTGGCCGCTTCATACTGGGAAGAATCAGCCATCGCCCGAGATTGTTGAGGAGAATCACCGCGAGGATCCCGGAACAGACCGCCATGACAAATGAATGTTCTCCCCACGCCTGGAGTTGAAACCAGAGAAAGAGAAACGCCGCGATTGCTGCCACTCCCGACCCCGTCAACAGCCAGTAAACGAACCGGTCTCCCGGCTTGAGAACGTCGTCACTTACCACTCTGGTCGAAAGACTGTTCCCGGTAGACCGCTCCATCTCTTATCCACCCCTCTCGTTTGGACCTAAAGGGCGAAGCCTTTCGGCATCGGTGCTCCGCCAGGTCTGCCGCGCTCCTGTCCGAACGACGAGGCCGCGATAGGCCCCCACGCCAAATACGGTACGCAGCCACAGACGGCCCAGGACCCGCCAATACCCCCATCCCACCTGGGCCAGCTTGAACGAGGACATGCCCATATCCGGCGTGCGATTGATCCAGGAAATCGGGACCTCCTTCACCTGATAGCCCATCAACAGAGGCTGCAACCCGGTCTCCGCATTCACCGCGAACCAGGGCTCCACAAGGCAGAGCTGCTCCACGACTTCGCGGCGAAGCAGCTTCAGATTATTGGTGAGGTCGCGGAAACGGCGGAACAAGAGGATCTGAGCGATCAGGTGGAACCCCCGGTTGGCGAGGATCTTCCCGAATGGGTAGTTCAACAAGACACTATGTCGGGAGAACCGGCTCCCGACGACCACGTCATACCCTTTCACGGCTTCGTCGAACAGATCCGCTATTTCCGGCAACAGATGTTGAAAATCGCAATCCATGGTGAGGACGTAGCGTCCTGTGACCGCTCGGTAACCATCTGATAAGGCCCGACCGACTCCGTTCGGACCTGTCCGCGAAACCAGCCGTATCCGGTCGTCGACGGCCGCCATGCGCTTGATGACAGCGGCTGTCTCATCCTTGCTATTGTCGTCGACTAGCACGATCTCGTGAAGATAGTCGTTGTAGAGACGGCGCAACCCATCCACAAGGGGCCCGACATTCATCTGTTCGTTGTAGCAGGGAACCACGACGGAAAGGGATCTCCTCAGCGATGCGTGCGAGGCCAACGACACGGCCGGTCGTTCAACGATGCGGGGAGGCTTTTGGGCATGCACCAGAATGGCGCCTGCTAAGGTTCGAATCACCGGCGCATTCTCCAGAATGATCGAAAGATTCCGGAAGAACCAAACGAGCCGCGGGGAGAGCGGGGCAAAAACAAAATCGTTAAATACGGCAAACACCCGAATAAAACCCACTTCCGACATGAGTTCGTACAATTGGCCACGGCTAAGAAGGGACCGGGGGTCTGCCTTACCGAAGACACGCGCCAGCAACCGGCGAAGCTTCAGGACAACGTTCCACGGATTGCTTTCATAAAACACCACCTGTCCACCAGGCTTCAAGAGATCCAGTACATGCTGCAGCACCGCTGCGCAGTTGCGTTTATCGAGCAGATCAATGGCCACGACAAAGTCAAATTGCCGTTCTCTCAGAGTATCCGGGAAGACATCTGCAGCGATGAACTCGACGGGATCCTGGATTTGGTCCGGCTTGCCCGCAAGGGAATCGAAGGTCACGGCGGCAATGGGGTTTCTGCCGTGGGTCACCTGTACGAGCTGCCGTGTAAAGAGGCCCTGGCCGCATCCCAATTCAAGGATGGTTTGCCCAGGCAGAAGATGAACCAGATGCCGGAAGGACTGTGCACGCCAACGAAGACGATCACTCGCAATAGGGTCACGCTGCAGAAGATATTCGTCTCGAGTCTTTTCACAAAGCGCAAGGGTTTGGAGCATCGATTGGTCAGAGGTACTCATACCACTCTCTCATTCATGCAACCGAACATTCCAAGCCATGATCATGTCCCGGAACACGTCATCAAGCGATTTGCTCACAGACCACTTCGGATAATGCTTCTGAAATCTGGCGAGATCGCTGATGTAGCAAATATGATCGCCTGCACGCGGCTGATCAAGGTACTCGTATTGCATTTTCTTTCCTGTCAGCTCCTCGACAATATCGAAAGCCTCTAGTATGGAGCAGGAATTCGCCCGCCCGCCCCCCATGTTGTACACTTCGCCGGATCGAGGATTCGCATAGATTTCTTCAATGGCCCGAGCCACATCGAAACTGTGGATGTTGTCCCTCACCTGCTTCCCCTTATACCCATAGATTCGATACGTCTTCCCGCTCAGCTGCGTCTTGACCAGATACGACAAGAATCCATGGAGCTCGACACCCGAATGATTCGGACCGGTCAGGCACCCCCCACGGAGACAATGCGTCTTCATGCCAAAGTACCGGCCGTACTCTTGCGTCACCACATCGGCCGCAACCTTGCTGGCTCCGAAGATTGAATGTTTCGACCGGTCGATCCGCATCGCTTCTGTCACCCCTTGGTAGTCCTCCTGTCGAGCGTAATCCCAACGCCGATCCAGCTCTTTCAGCGGCAACTCATTGGGGGCATCCCCGTATACCTTATTCGTCGACATGAAAACGACGACGGCCTCCGGGGAATGTTGCCGAGTCATCTCTAAGACATTGAGCGTCCCTGTCGCATTGACGTCGAAATCGTCAAATGGACGACTGGCCGCCAGGTCATGGCTGGGTTGGGCCGCACAATGCACAATCAGATCGAAAGGTCCTTCGTGCTTGAAGAGACCGGAAAGCCCTTCCCGATCTCGAATGTCGAGCTGGTGATGAGAGAACCGACGAGTACTCTGGCGCAGCCGTTGAAGATTCCACGTCGTGTCACCTTCCGGGCCGAAAAAGTCCGCTCGCATATTGTTGTCAACGCCGATCACGCGAGTAGCACGGCAGTCGAAAAACGTGACGAGCTCAGACCCGATCAGACCGCTCGAGCCGGTGATGAACACTTTCATACAGTGGCACTCCTTCTCTCGATCGTCATGCTTTCTTCATGGACATCGCTGAGATGAAGAGGGAAGAAAACATCGTCCCCCCTCCTATAATGATGAGAGTGGCGCCCAGCGATACCCATTCGGGACGCGAGAGCGGCAAAAATCCTGACTGTATCCACTCCCATACCAGGAAGGCGAGAAGCGCCATCCCGATGAGCAGGATGCCCCCGCCGAGCAAGAGCCCGGTCTCAAGGCGAAACCAGTCGTAGAACGCACCGAGTCCCTTATTGTTTCTGTCGAAGCGACGACTCCATGAATAGGTCTTGGCGTGCAGGCCTAAACTCACGACTTGAAATCCCACCACGCTGAAGATCGTGCCAAAAATTCCTGTCGCGGTCCCGAGGGGCTTCCCGTTGAACTGGATGAGACCAGCCAGGGAGACAACATGCGCGGCAACCCCAAGCGCCAGCGACAGGAGGCCCGGGAGGAAGAACACCTTGTTGGGACAATAAATCAACATCATACGGAGACTTCGCCAGCCATCTCGAAAGGTCCGCAGCTTGGACTCCCCTTTTCGCTCAGCCAGCTGGATCGGCAACTCAGCCGTCTTCAAACCGGCCAAGCCTGCATTGATGGCCAGCTCGAGATTAAACTCCATACCGGGGCTGACCGGTTGGATCAGGTCGTACGCCCGTCGACTAAAAGCGCGATAGCCACAATACACATCGGTATAGTCGGTCTTGAACAACACATTCAGAATTTTCGTCAGCAAGGGATTCCCGAAGAACCGATGAAGAAAGGGAATCGTGGCATGCCCCCCTTCGAGATAGCGACTCCCGGTCACGAAATCGTGGCCCTCTTGTAGCTTGTCGAGAAAGATGGGGATCATCGTGAAGTCATAGGTATCATCGGCATCCCCCATGACAAGGTATCTGCCCTTGGCGCTCGCAAACCCCTTCAAATACGCATTCCCATATCCCCGTTCCGGCTGATGCACGATTCGGGCGCCCATTGCTTCCGCAATTGCCACGGATCGGTCCGTCGATCCATTGTCGCAGACGACAATCTCGCCATCGAGCTGCGCCTTGTCGAACGTGTCCCGGATCTTCTGGAGGCAGGCACCGATGGCCGCCTCCTCATTGAGGCAGGGGAGCACGACGGAGACCAACGGAAGCAATTCACCCTTAGAAGTGCCGATCATGGTTGAGGCTCCAAGGATACGGCCGACGAGATAGCCTTGCTCCTGACAAGGAATAACAAGTGATCATCGACCTTCGCGCGCAATTCAATCGCGACTGGTGCCGATACCAGCTCTGTGAGAAGCCAGGTGAGATTCCCGTGACGCCCACCGTTTAGATACACAAAGAACTTCGGGTGCGCCTCAAGATATCGAGAAAATTCTTCGATATGAAAACCAAACCACGGCCTGAGATCCAAAATCCCTCGATCGACCGTGTCATGCCCGAGATGCCGCAACGATGCTTGAGGATCTGCCAGATAAACCAGTCGGGACGACAGTTCACGGGGAGCATAGTGAGACAACATCATGAACGAATGAGCATCGGACACCACGACGGGCAAACTCGTAATCGATTCACGTCCGATCAACTCATAGACTTTCCCAAAGGACGCTTCCATCGCACCTTGCAGGTTGCGAGCGGACAACATGCCGAATCCCGCGCACGACAAAAGAAGAATCGCGACCCCCACAACAGCATGCCCTTGAAAGAGCCGCGCTATAGCCACGGCCACGAGCACACTGACTCCAAGCACAGCGGGCAAGGCATACCGAAACGTGAATGCCCCAGTCGTCAGCATGGTCGCCAGTACAGCGATGATCGGGAGTGCGACAAACCCTGCGGCCACCAGACCTTCGTGGACAGGGGCAAGAGAGTAACTGGCGGCAGCCTGAGGGCGCAACTTCCCTGAAAGCGAGAGGGAATAGAGCCCACTTAGAATCAAGACGGCCAGCGCCAGCAAGGGCGTCGGCATGAGCAGGGCTGAATAGGCATCCGGGAGCGACTGCAAACTCGGCCGAGCCCAAAACCCTTGGGAATAGGTTCTCGCTTGTTGAATGAGGGGCGCCAAAAACAGCAACGGGGATAAGGCGCTCATCATCGAGAACCAGATCGGCCAATCTACACGACGTCGGACCATAGAACGCACCAACTCACCGATTCCAAGCGGGACAAACACAAAAACAGCGTAGTAGTGGCTGCACACAGCGGCAGCCAGACTCGCCGCAAGCCCCGCGATGGAAAGTTTCCGGGATCGACCGGACGTTGCCTGTAGCCAGCACAGCCAGGCGAGGGAGGAAAAGGCCAAAACCAATCCGTACGGCCTTGCTTCGTAGCTGTATAAATTCGCGCCCGTCACAAAGAGAAATACCATCGCGACGAATCCATACAATGCCTCAGTTTGGCGTGCAACGATGTGAAAGAGACAGAGCCCCGCCACCCACACTCCGATCATTTCCGGCAAACGCAGGGCCCATTCATTGACGCCGAACAAAGCAAGCGACCATCGAGTCAACACGTAAAACGGGAATGGAGTCTGATCTGCCCCAGTGAGGAGCGCGGACCAGATGCCGGAGAGCGTAGGTGCCTGGGCGATAAAGTATGTGAACAGTTCATCGTTCCACATGGGCTTGCGCGAGGCCAGCAGGCTTGTCGCCGTGAAATACATGAGCGAGACCGCCGCCAACAGCCACATCCTGCGCCGGTCGCACAGCCCTCGAAAAGCTTCCGCAGAGTCCTCGACCCATTGCCAAGCTTTCACGAAAACCGGCGACGTTTCCGGCGCAATCATATCAGCCGACTTCATGACGCTCCTTTTCGCTGCGAGCGTTCTCAGGCATGAGAAGCAGCAATCCCGTCTCAGGCTGCACGATGACTGAGCCAGGACGAACGTGCTCATAAATTTCGAACGCCTGCTCATGTCGCGCTCCGGTTTCTGTCACGACGTCATCACTGTAGACGCGTTTCCAGCGATCAGGGAAACCCTCGACTACACTTTTCATAAAGCGTTTGCTATCAATGGCCAAGCCCTCGTCAAGAATCAGATAGGTGACCGGCACTGACTCCAAGAGTTGCACGGCCTTGATGGGGTCCGATTCAAACGGGGGCATTACCGACTTGTTTCCCGTTCTTAGATAGACCCAATGGGGCACTGAAACGGCAATGACGTCATGTGGTTTGGTATGCGCCATCAACCAGTCCACACCCCCGTCAAGAGCCCGAAATGAATCCATGTAGAAAAATGAACGATAGCCAACCATATCGCCTTGCCGAGTCTTGAACTGCACCGGAAGGTGGCGCTTCGTATAGACCGCCACGGTCGTTGCAATCTGCTGCACGAGAATCCCGACCACAAGCAAGTAGGCAAGGACATGGACTACGCTCTTCCATCTGGTTGGCGGACGCCTTTGCGCCTGCCTCAATACCCAAGCAATTGCGGTACATAAGGACAAGGCCAACAAGGGAACCGTGGGCATCAGATACCGATTAAATTGGTCCGGCCAGGGTGTAAGACAGATCACTGAAATGGATGAGAGCACGCAAAGCGGAACAACTATATGTCCTTGGGCTGCAAAAATACCCGTACCAACCAGTACAAGACTCCCCAAGGCAATCAAAGGAACATCAATAAGCCACTCTGGTTCAGCTTTAATCCCCATTTGTTTTGCGACCTCTTCCCATTCTACTTTCCACACGGGCCGCATCGAACTTACGGACTCCCCGATATACCTTGTCACATGGGCCACGTTGTGGAAGTACCGTTCGACCCGATCCGAAAGTGTCGAATACCCCAAGTCGGGATCAAAGGGGTCGTTGAGCGACACGTTCTTTGCATAACTGACATTGTAGAACATATAGTCGGCACGCTGGTACGCATACGGGGGACGTTGATACTCCGCACTCGTCTCGACGTAATGCACATACGAAAACCATCCGAGGATGGGAACCAACGAGATCGCGACCCGAATGGCCACAGTCTTCCATTGCCTCCTGACAAGCCCTTCAGCTATCCAAGCCGCGAACAGAGCAATACCGGCAGTACGCGAAGCAAACGCTGTCATGGCAAAGGCCCCCGCCCATGCCGGAGAGAGCCACCACCCTTCACTTGAACAGGCAAGGAGAAATCCAACGGTGAGAAGACCATAGAGCAGGTCAGGAAAACACAAATCGGATAAAAAATACGTCTGTACGTTCAAGAGGCATACTACTGTCCCAAAGAAAGCAAAAGCGCTCGAAAGATACCGTCGCAGTAGCGTATAAATAGCAAAGATATAAGTCGCAAAGACTAAAAATGATGAGAGTCGGAGAAAGCGGCCAACAACAAGCGGGTCGCTCGTCCCGAGAACGAGTTGATGCGCAGCAATGATCAGCGGAAGTAGCGGAGGGTACTGATTGGCCTGGATCTCGCCGGGCTCGTTGAGCAGCCGATATCCCTTCCCCTCGGCGAGCGACGTCCCGAGCACATAGTACACGCCTCCGTCCCAGCGCAAATCGATCGGGCCTTGGAGGCGAGGCAACCATAGCGCGATGACCAACAATCCGAGGATTGTATACAGAGTCCGCTCCTTGCTTAGCTCACTCCGCAACATCTCCCACATAGCCGGCACACTTCGGTTCAAGCTACAACCTCACATTCACACTACTTCTTGTGGACATCTACCACCGCATTGTAAATCCGCCCAACCAGCCACCCGATCGCCCCTCCCGTGATGGCTCCGTATAGCAATCCGACAAATGCACCCGGCCAACTCACGGAATACCCGACAAAATAGTTCGAAAGCAGCTGAAGATGCTGCCCCGCCTGGACACCATCTTTAATGACCAACCACACCGTCATCGTAAAAAGCCCTGCTCCCCCGATCAGCCCGCAAACCACCGCCAGCGCGTCCGCCTTGATCCTGGCGAGAGCGTGGGTCACTTCTTCCGTCTGCTTCATGTGCGGCTTCATCACATTCACCGCCTTTCTTCTGAAATGGATTACATCTTGTCGAGAAGATGGCGACGCTCATCCCGCTCTGCGCGCCACCGAACGAATTTTGCATAGCCCGTAAGCGTCCAATTTCTGAGTCCAGCCGCAAGTGCCCCCACCGCAAACCCCAACAGCCCTGCTTCGACTAACCCGATCACCGCGCCTGCCCACGTGACTTCAAACCCGAACAGGTAGTTCCCGAGCAACGACAAGTTTGGACCAGGCGCAGCCCCGCCTCTAAGTAACAAGACGGCCGAGGCCAGGAATATTCCGAGACCGCTCACCACACCGACGGCTAGCCCCAAGGCCAGTGGATCGATTTTCGCAAACGCGACTTCGATCACGGCGTCTTCAGCTTCCTCTACCGCCTCATCGACCGAGACAGAGACTCGCGTCGGCACAAGCCGATCGCCGGTGTTCGGCTGAGTCGCTCGTTCTTCTTCGTGATATTCCTTCTCTGTGTTGACGGCCCAGACATCGCGCTTGTCTCCGAGAATGTTCCCGGCCGCATACACGCCGGTCAGCATGGAGTGGTCTTGATTGTTATAGCGATGCAATCCGTTTCGCCCGATGGTCTGCAGATTCGAGAAGGTCTCTAGATAGCGACGGATCGTGCCGACGCTGTCTTGATACGTCTGGTCGTAGACCGGATAGGCCTTCTCCATCCGCACGACCGTCCCGTCTTTGACTTCCCGCGGATCGATGAGGCCGATTTGCGCGCATTCACGAATGCCCAGTTCAATGAGGCGCTCATCCGACCACGTCCACATATCATCCGTATCCCACAAGAAATATTCCAATCCCAGTGAGGTCCGTGAGGCGTCCGGTACCATATAGGGACTCCAGTTTTTGTAATTCTGAATCCGCCCGAGCTTGACCTCCGGCGAATGCACGTAGAGCCAATTGTCGGGGAAGACGGACTCGCGATCGATGACCAGTACTACCGTCAGGTAATCCCGGTAACGGAGAGCTTGTGCGGCTTTGAGCACATCCTCTGGCGGCAAAGGATCCAGGGCCTGCACCAGTTCACGTAGCGGCATCGTCGACACGAAATGCCGGCCGTCATACTCCAGCGACTCACCGGCTGCGCCACGCCCCTGAACGCAATCGACCAGCCCGTGACGATGCCGGACACGCTCCACTTTCACGCCTTGGATCGTCTGAGAGCCCTGACTTTCGATCAAACCGCGGCATCGTTCCCACATCAACCCCGGGCCAAAGCGGGGATAGTGAAATTGCTCGATTAGAGAGGTCAATGTCGACCCGTCCATGCCCTGTTTGGCTCCGAACAGCGCATTCCGCACGGCTTGTTTCAGTGAGAGGTTCTTGATGCGTTGCGCCGCCCAGTCCGCTGAGATCTCGTGGCACGGAATTCCCCAGACCTTCTCCGTGTAGGTCTTGAAGAAAATGCTGTACAGCCGATACCCGAATCGGTTGGACACCCACTGCTCGAATGTTTTCTCATCCTGGATGTGGAAGAACTTGGCCTTGATGTAGCTGAGGCCGATCAGAAACGATTCCAACGGGCCGAGACCGGTCAGCGCATTCAGCGGTTTGAGAGGGTAGTCAAAGAAGTGTTGATTGTAATAGATGCGGGAGATGCGCGGACGCAGCAAGAACTCCTCTCCAAGAATTTCGTGCCACAGTTCATTGATAAGGGGGACTTTGGAGAAGAATCGATGTCCGCCGATATCAAACCGATACCCGCGATAGTTGACGGTTTTCGAGATTCCCCCGACCTGATCGCTCGCCTCGAGCACGGTAGACGTCATGCCCCGCTTGCCCAACTCGTAGGCGGTCGTGAGCCCTGCCGGCCCTGCCCCGATGATAATAGAAGACTCTTGGCTCATTCGCGTTTCTCCACTCGTGATCTTGCGCGTCGTGCGTCTTGCGTGACCAGGGAAGCAGGCCCCTTAAGCTCCCCTTCACCCTTTGCGAAATAACACACCGTTCCGACGGCGAAGGCGACTCCGCTATACAGAAAATACAACCAGTGCCACGGGACGGTTTGCGCAGCGAATCGGAGTCCGCGCTTCTCCAGGAAGAATCGGTAGAGCCTGGCATTGAGGGAAAAGAGCATCACCCCCATCATGGCAGCCCCGACCAAGAAAAGTGGCTGCCAGGGAGACAGCATGAGTGCGCCGAGCAGTCCAGCTGCCAGCATGACGCTCACGCGCCCGGAGATGCCGATATTCAAATCGTTCACAAAGCCTCGATGCCGGTGAATCAGCTGTGTCCATGGCACGGCCCGCTGAAAAAAGTCAGCCTGGAGCATCGACCCGATCGTCCAGCGTTTCCAATGTTTGACCTGAATGGATTTACAGAGCCGAATCCTGTGACCGGCTCGTGTGAGGCGGTAGCCCAATTCAATATCTTCGATGGAGGGCTTGCGATACGTTTCATCGAATCCGCCCATCGCGAGAAAGACCTCCCGCCGGATCGCCCCACAGGCGCCCCAAAACGTTGAGGCCTCCTCCCGGCCATTCTGATGGACGTAATGGTGCAGGAGATTCCTGTACTGTGAAAGAAAATTCGCTTCCCCCGGCTGATCGTCATAGGACCCGATCATGGCCGCTATCTCAGGATGCCGAGCAAAGATGTCCCTTACCTGCTCAATCACCTTCTCAGGCACGGTTACGTCCGCATCGATGAAGAAGAGCAGATCCGAGGTTGCCTTCGATGCGCCGAGATTCCTGGCGCGACCGGGCCCCCCCGGTTGGGGAAAGCGATACAGGGTCACGCCGGCCGCCTCTGCGTACTGCGAGGACCCGTCGGTATCCCCATCGCCGATTACGATGAGTTCATCCGGCGGAGGCACCGTCTGCCTGATCGATTCCAGGCTCGCGCGAAACTTTGCGCCCCCGTTGTAGACGGGAACAATAACTGCGACGGTCAAGGGTGAGAGAGTTAACGTTGTTTTCACCTTATTCTCGTGTATCACACGCCCAGGGCCAGAGCGAGTCACCCGTTGTCGCAGGTCGTCGCTTCAGCACTTTAGCCTGCGAGTAGTATGAGCCCGATGAATTGGCAACAGACTATAGGATGCGGATTAGCAGAACAATCCCACCTTGATGGGGGGGGAGCATCTACCAAAGAGAGGTCGCCATAAGTGATTTTCATATTGCGCGCTCAGCACTTCGCGCATTACTCTGAGTCAAAAATAGTCCCAAGAATAAAAGTAATGGACACAGCCAGACCTTATCAACACACGCCCAAGGGAGCATTAATCTGCCTTTTCGTTTTCCTTTGTCTTGGCGCGCTAGTGTGGTGTCTCAATCATGGCTTTACAATGCTTGATCTTCTTCAGAATGTCGTCGACGGTTTTGGTCCACACGAACGGCTTGGGGTTCTTGTTATTGAGCCGAATGAACTCGTCGATCGCCGCAACCAACTCCG
>JAURZE010000011.1 GCA_030653545.1 Nitrospira sp.
GCCCAGCGCGACCGCCTGCGAGTGGGAGGGATGCACCCACCCTGTGAGGACAGCACGCCATGAACCGATCCCGCGTGCTTGCCGAGCGCTCGCCCGATCTCACTCAACGACTGTCCCTGTTTCCATCGCTGCCAGAGTTCAGCTTTCTGGGCCGCAGACATGCCCGGACGTCCCATCTGTCCCATCCGAATCACCCTCCCACTCCACTGTATCCCAGAGGGTGTTGCCTTGATCGGTTGAACTCACCGCGGCTTTTTTTAAAATGTCGCGCTCCTCGCGGAGGCGCGCATTTTCCCGCCGTAAGCGTGTGAGCTCATCCGTGCTGTGGGCACGGCCACCCTTGCCGGGGAACGCGGCGTCGCCGTGTGTCTCGAGTTCCAGTTGCCACTTGTACAGGTGGTTCCGGCGCAACCCTAACTCACGAGCCACGGCAGCGGCGGGTTTCCCAGACGACTTCCACAGCCGGACCGCTTCGAGTTTGAACTCTTTGGTGAACTGTGGACGCTTCGCCATCGGACACCTCCTGGGACACATTGTCCCCTTTTTGAGGTGTCCACGAAAGTAGGGCTAGCTCAAACCGCCCCCTTTCCCGCTTCAACATTGATCGCAAATCATAGGAGGTGATCAAGGATGAGCTTCGCAGGGGTCAGATCCCATTGAGGCTGAACCGGAGGTTCAATACGGATGGGGAAATCGAAGAAGACATCCAGTCCGGCTTCCACCGACTTTGCCAATTTCGGATGAGGAAGAGGAAAATCCGACACCGACCCAGGCCGGGAGGGTCAAGGAGGCTTTGCTCTATTCCAGAGACTACCTTGCTCGCGGTGCCGAGGCTCAATTTATTCGGACAGTATCTGGTCACGCCATGGCCTACAGCCCTAGCGCAGCACGTAGTTCACCCGATAGTCTGTTCCCTGGAAGCTTGATTGAAGAATCTGAACCTGGGCGGGACTCATGGGATTCACGCCGGCGTTCGCCAGTAATTCGGCGCGCACAAACTGAAAGACTTGCTGGTCAAACTGCATTCTGGTTTGGGGCTGGAGCAGCAACTCACGCATGCTGTTCTCCAATGCTGGCTGCATCTGCTTGAAGTATTCCACTGCGGCCTTGCAAATATTCACCGGAAAGATGACGTCGAAGAAATGCGTGCATTTATCCGCTTCTTTCACGGAGCCCAACACGGCAATACGGAGGGAATGATAAGTTGGATAGCCTCGCTGATCAGTCGTCGGCGTCAGAAAGACATCGACAAGGACCTTTTCCGCCACCAGATCGGAGAGAGCAGAGTCGCCCTCGCCTGAGTAGTCCTTATAATAGGTTTTGAACTGGATGATCGGAAACAAGAACTGGAATCGGAGTTCCACTCCCTCCGTCGTTACAAGAGGAGGATTTGATACGCCGCTTACATGAATATAAGACTTCTGTCCGTTTCCTAACTCATAGGTATACTTTTCCAGCACGAGCCGACCGGCCAGCCCCCGTCCCAAGGAAAAGTTTGTGTCGAACGGGCTCCGCATGTTCCCCAGTTGGATAAACGATTTCGTCGGGTCTCCGATGATTGCTGTGAAGGGAATCGTTTTGGAGAAGCTTGGGGGTTGCCCGCCGAACTGCTGAGGCATGCTCGGCTGGGCGGGCATCTGTCCCGGCTGACTCGGCATGGACATCGGCGGCTGAACCGGTTGGGTTTGACGCGGAGGAAAGACTTGCGCGGTACTGACTGATGCCGCGAGCATGAGGCCCGCAGTGACTCCTAGCAAGACGGACAATTTGTTCAGTGCCATCGGATTCGCCTTTATTCGTGTTTAAACCATCGCGTGACGGTGACATCTTGTCCGGGCTGTGCTGCCGCATAGGAAAGTGGCGTGACATGCAGCGTGGCGCCGGTATCATCCTGAACTTTGAGGATGCCGCGTGGCGTGACCGATCCGACACCGCGCGGGATGACCGGCGGTTCCTCGACTCGGGCCACGATCTTCGTGGCAGGACGCGGTTCCGCTGCCAACTGAGCGAAGCTTTCTTCCAAATCAGCACGACGGTTGGCGGACGCCACGACGAAAAACGATTCGATCCCTTTGACCTGGTCGAGCGTGTACCACTGCGCCCCCTCTGGAAATGCGTACTCTTGATCCTTCTTCACAGGATTCGGCGTCTTGCTGCCGGCAGTCGGGACAATCGGATCGGCCCAGCCGGAACCGTCGATGGAGGTCATATATAGGTAACAATCGCAATTGGTCCGTACGACGATCTTGAAACGGTCACCGGCCTCTGTGTTCGCGCCTCCGTCCCTGAGCACTTCCCCGTCGCTCATCAACACCACTTCTTTGCCTTTTTCCGTGCGCTTTTGCCGGATCATTGCCACATCGACTGCCACCGGTTCGGACGACACCGAACGCGGATAAATCCCCGCTCCTCCGTATGGCTGGCCGCCATATTGGTGCTGACCGGCGGCTCCATAACCGCCAAAGGCCTGCGGTTGTTGTGGCTGACCATAGGGGGAAGGAGTTCCAAACCCCGGCTGCCCTTGGCCATATCCCAGTTGTGATTGACCATAGCCAGCCTGCGGCTGACCATACCCTTGCCCCATGCCAGCTGACCCATTTGGATTATTGGGGTCAAACCCCGGCTGCGCTTGACCATAGCCAGCCTGCGGCTGACCGTACCCCTGCCCCATCCCGGCTGAACCGTAAGGATTGTTGGGATCGTAGCCCTGCTGTGGTGGAACTCCACCCATCGGATTCTGCATTCCATATGGAGATGGAGTCCCATACGGATTGGCCGGTTGACCATAGACATTGGGCGTCCCGTAGGGATTCTGCTGTCCGTACTGCTGGATCTGTCCATACTGATTAGGCTGCTGCCCATAGGGAGAAGCCTGCCCGTATGGATTCGCCTGTTGCCCGTAGGGTGACACCTGACCATATGGATTCGGCTGCTGGCCGTACTGTTGGACCTGTCCATATTGATTGGGCTGTTGCCCATAGGGAGAGGCCAGACCGTACTGATTCGGCTGTTGAGCGTACGGATTATTTGGGTCGTACGCACCCGGCTGACCGGGAATGGTCTGCTGCCCGGGATATTGCTGCTGAGAGATCCCCGGTTGTGCAGGGAAGCCGCTTTGCCCCTGAAATCCTCCGCCCATTGGCATTCCCGTGTTTGGATCGATGCCACCCGGTTGGACCGGCATGCCAGGCTGACCTGGAAAGGGCTGCTGTGGCATCCCCGATTGTCCTGGGAATCCTGGCTGTCCGGGCATGCCCGGTCCTCCCATAGCCATCGGGGGAAGCCCTTGCATGTAGGGACTCGACAGGCGATTGACCAGGTTACTGAGATTGTCGCGATGCTTGGAGCCGTAATTCGAAAGGCCGGTTTGGAACAGATTCTTGGCAAACTCGAAAGCAACCGGCACCAGAAAGGGAGCGGCGGCACAGGATGTAAGCAGCAGGGGCCCGAGAAACCCCATCGTCAACCCCGTCCGCCTCGTGAAAAGTCGTGGTCTCTGCGCGGTGATCATCCCTACCCTCCCTGTTGTCTCGTCTGTCGAGACCGAACCTGCCAAGGTTCATGGCATTGTAGTCTCGCGGTCGAGGAGGGTCAATGAAACCCGGTCCTATTGAGGGGCGGGGGCAAATGTGTTAGAGCAGTGGCGCCAAGGCAGCGGTGCTCAGCAACCCTTGAACTTGGACGCCCATGAGATCGACCCACCCACAGAATGATGCGGACCCAGCCCTCCTGGCCGACATTGCGGCCGGTAACCAAGCGGCCTTTGAGCAATTGTACCGACTCTATGAAACACGGGTGTTCCAATACATCTCAACCCTCGTGTCCAACTCTGCCCTCGCCGAGGAAATCGTGGGGGATACGATGATGGCGATCTGGCGGGGCGCCGGCACCTTCTCCGGCTCCTCACGCGTATCGACGTGGATATTCGGCATCGCACGCCACAAGGCCCTGGATGCGTTGCGGCGCACAGGACGCGCACAGCGGGAAATCGACCTGGATGGAGCTGCCGACCTTACCTCATTGGAAGACAGCCCGTTCGACCAGGTGCACCGGAGCCAGACTGAGGCCCTGACTAAGCAGGCCCTCTCCACCTTGTCAGGTGACCACCAGGAAATCCTGCGGCTCGTGTATTACGAAGAACTTCCCTATGAGGACATCGCTGCGCTGCTCTCGATCCCGACGAATACCGTGAAAACTCGTGTCTTCTATGCGAAGCAACAACTGAAACGGCACCTTGAGAAGCTCGGACAGAAGGAACCGCTCAGATGAGTGAACGAGAGACGCTGCCGCCAGACATCCATCCGGAAGTAACGCTCCTCCCTTGGTTTGCGAGCGGTACTCTGAAAGAGCCGGAACGGCAGCAGGTTGCCCAGCACCTGGAAAGTTGTGTTTCTTGTCGTCAAGAGCTGAACGAGATCACGGCCATGAAGCTTGATCTGGGAGATGCCTATCGCACATCACCTCAACCATCCATTGAACTATCACGATCGGTCATGCGCCAAGTCGCTCAAGAGGCGGCACGGCACAGGACCTCCTCCGCCACACAGAGCTCCCCACTCAGCGGCCTAGACCAGTGGTTACGGTCCCTTCTTCAATTGCCATGGATACCGACTCTGGCCGCACTGGCCCTCGCGGTGCAGTTCAGCCTTCTGCTCTGGGTCACACAGCCCCCTGCTCCATCGGACCACATCACCTCCCGATCGATTGCGAGTCCGACCGCACGAATCAGAGTCACCTTTCACGAGTCCGCCACCGAAGGCCAGATTCGCGGCTTACTCGACTCACTCCATGCTCGAATCAACGACGGGCCGGATTCCGACCACACCTATGTCCTTCGCATCGATGCAGCCGATGCCACCGTCACACAGACAGTACTCGATACCTTGCGAGGCCGAACCGATATTGTGATCAACGCCGGGGTGCTGTCACCATGAACCGCACCTGAGACGACGTCGACACACTGGATAGTTGATCTAAACTCTCAGAATTCACGTCTTACAGAATAACCAGATAGGTGATGCCGATGCGTTACTCCACTCTCACCGGAACCGTGCTTCTGCTCCTGATCGCCATCGGCTCTATTGCCGCTCATGACCAGGCTGGAGCCCAACAGGCCAGCCCCTCGTCTGGCGGTGCAAAACGGGCGCTCTTGATCGGCATCAACAAGTACCGCGCCGTCCCGAAGCTCCAGGGTTCGCTGAACGACATTGAGACGATGAAACGGGTGCTCGTGAGCCGATGGGGCTTTCCGGAAGCAAACATTCGAACACTCACCGATGAGCAGGCAACGCGGGAAGGCATGCTCACCGCGCTCAATCAGTTCGTCAACGAGACCGGCCCCTTGGATACGGTCTACATCCATTACTCCGGCCATGGATCGCAAGTCGCCGACCTCAACGGTGATGAACCGGACGATCAGCTTGATGAGACACTGGTGCCTCAAGACGGCCGTACCGGCGCAGTCCCGGATATCACTGACGATGAATTGGACGTTATTTTCGGACGGTTGCCGACCAAGAATGCCTTCATCGTCCTGGATTCCTGTCATTCCGGAACGGCAACCCGCTCACTCGATATTCGCACACGCTCTGTTCCTCAAGACACGCGCGTCAACCTCTATCAAGCCCCCCCCCGACCAGAGGTGCACACGAGGGGCAACATTCAAATGCTCCCGGCCAACTTCGTGCTCATGACTGGAGCTGCATCGCATCAAGAAGCGCTGGATGGCCCGGTCGAGGGACGCTACCACGGATTCTTTTCCTACGCGCTCTCGAAGAGTCTGAGCGCCACATCTGTCGGTGCGACGCCTCGGGAGATCTTCCGCGGGGTCGAGGTCGAGTTGAAACGGATTCAAACTCATTTTGGGCGCGCCTCCATGCCAGAGCCGCAACTGGAAGCACCCCCCGATCTGCTCGAACGACCGCTCCTGGGAACCACCGGCAGTTCATCGTCCCGCCTCGCCTGGACCGAGGTCAAACCCGCTACGCCGGGAACAATTACGCTGGTAAACGGACTCTTGTTAGGTGCGGCCCCGGGATCGACATGGGCGATTTATCCTCCAGGCGATGCAACCTTCACCCCGGGCCGGGCTCTGGCAATCGCCACGGTCACGCACCTCGATGGCCAGCATGCGCAGGCCAAGCTTCATCCGGCCGGGAAAAGAATTCAGGACCATTCAAGGGCGGTGGCATTCTTGCCGGCAGCCATCGGGGAGAAGATTCCCGTCCACCTCCTCGATGTGCCGTCAGCGCAACGCAAGCAGATCGAACAAATGTTGCAGAAACAAATCCCAAATCTTGAGCTGGTGGGCCCGGAACAGGCTCCACGATATATGGTCAGTGCACAGGGCTCTACGATCCAGCTGCTGGCGGCCGATGGCATTCAACTGGTCGGCTCGTTCGATGGGAACGGCGACGGGTGGGCTACAGGAGTCGCGATGGTGGTCTCACGCTCGGCTCATGCCTCGGAATTGCTGACTCTGGACAATCCGTCATCCCAACTCAAGATTGACCTTCGCGTGGCCAACGCCCCGGCACCGGGAAAACAGAAAGTCGGGACGCGCGGCATCGCAGTCGTCGCAGCCGATACCCAGCCGGCGCGCTACCGTATCCGGAAACCAGGGAAGCCGCGCACAGCTGAAAACACACTGCAGCTTCAGGTCAAGGTTAATGCGGACGCGTACATCTCCATTGTCGACGTCGATTCAGAGGGGGGTGTGAATCTGTTATTTCCAAATGATTACGCCAAGCCTAGCTTCTATCCCGAGGGATTCGTCAAGGGCGGAGAGATCGTGCTGATACCAGACTCTCTCCATGACTCCAACCGGGCAGGCTTCTATTGGGACTACAGTCCTCCGAAGGGCATGGACACAGTTCGCGTCTTCAGCAGCACCGACCTTGAGACGGCGCAGATGATTCGCCAGCGTATCAAGGAGCTCCAAGCCAATGCCTCAAAGACGCCTGGAAAGATCAGTACCCGAGCGGTCGGTGAATCCATCGACTCAATTCGCGGGGACCTTACCAAGCGTGCGACGCGAGGGATCGTTGCCATCTCTGATCAGACAACCCATCAGCCGGGGCTGGTCAGTGCAGAGTCATCGACAGAACCGGGGCTTTCTCCCCTCGCAGTTCCATCCACCCAGCCTGATATGGTGGCGACACCGGAGCCCGTGTCTGCTCCGTCGGCAGGACCGGCGCCTGATTGGGCCGCCACTTCGATCACAATTAAAGTTGAGGGGTGAAGAACACTCTGAACTGAGCCCGTCTGGGATAGAAGATGACTACGAGGAAGGAAGTTTGGTCGGGGCGAGAGGATTTGAACCTCCGACATCCTGCTCCCAAAGCAGGCGCGCTACCGGGCTGCGCTACGCCCCGACGATGCTCTCAGACTGCCGTGCGCGAAGGAGTTCCTTGGCTTGCAGAAACGCCTTTGCGCGATGACTGATACGATTTTTCTGCTCAGCAGAAATCTCTGCTAGCGTCGCCTTCAACTCCGGCACATAGAAGACCGGATCGTATCCGAATCCTTTTGACCCGCTGGCCTTGTCCGTAATATACCCGGTTAAAACCCCCTGCGTCACCTGAACGGGTTCTCCCGGTACGGCGATGGCCGCTACCGTGATGAATCGAGCGGTCCGTCGCTCGTGCGGAACGCCCTCGAGCTCCTGAACCAGCTTGCGACAATTATCTTCGTAGGTGGCGTGCTCCCCCGCATAGCGGGCTGCATAGACGCCAGGCCTGCCATCCAGTGCGTCCACTTCCAGCCCGGTATCATCGGCCACGGCCGTCAACCCCGTTGCCCTCGCAATCTCGCAAGCCTTCTTGATGGCATTGGCCTCACAGGTCGCACCGTCTTCTTCAACTTCAGGTGCGTGCGGAAAATCAGCCAGCGTGCGGATCCGAATGCCCAAATCGCCAAGCAACGCCGCCAATTCTTCGACTTTGTGCCTGTTTCTCGTCGCGAGGACGACTTCTGAAATCACAGCGACCTGCTAGTCTAAGGAACCGATGAGTTCTTTTTGAATGGCCGTGAGCCGCTGAATGGCCTGCCATCCAAGATTCAAAAACTCGTCCATATCCTGCTTGGCAAAGGGGGTCTTTTCCGCAGTTCCTTGAACCTCGACATACCGACCTCGGCCGGTCATCACAAGATTCATATCCACTTCAGCCATGGAGTCTTCGGTATAGGCCAAATCCACCATGACTTCCCCGCCGACTTTACCGACACTAATCGCCGCCAAATAGTCAGTCAGCGGAAGGCGCCTGATCATATCTTTCTTCTTCAGCACCATGAACGCATCTGCCAAGGCAATAAACGCCCCGGTAATCGACGCGGTCCTGGTTCCCCCGTCGGCTTGAATCACGTCGCAGTCGATCCAGATGCTCCGCTCACCCATTTGCGTCATGTCGGTCACGGACCGCAACGCGCGGCCAACCAGCCGTTGGATTTCCAGCGTTCTTCCGCCCTGCTTTCCTTTGACGGCTTCCCGGGAAGTCCGCTCATGGGTCGCACGGGGGAGCATGGAATATTCAGCCGTCACCCATCCGCTGCCTTTTCCTTTGAGAAACGGGGGCACTTTCTCTTCGATCGACGCCGTGCAAATGACCTTGGTATCCCCCATTTCAATGAGGACAGATCCTTCGGCGTGTTTGGTAAAATTCCTCGTCACTTTGACCGGCCGATGCTGGTCCTTCCGTCTGCCATCAAATCGCACTAATCCGGCTGCCGCACTCATCGCATACTCCCCTTCTCGTCTTCAAAAGTAAGAGCGAGATTATAGTGGAGCCCTATCCAAAGCGCAAACCAACACCCACCGACTGCTTCCGAGCAATTTCTACTCCGCCAGTGTCTCTATATGTACGAAATACGCCTACGCCACAGACACATTCTGTACATGTCGCTGTTGAGTCGACCGCCTGGATCCTCGTCACACAACGAACAGAGGATTTCGTCTGAAAGACACGAACGGCTTGCTGGTAAAGACATTTCATGCGACGCTCAGTCCCATGGATCACAGTCTGCAGAGGGTTGAAACATTCAGCGCGCCGACGCCATTGAGTGGCACAAAAGGTGCAGAATATCGGGCAGTTCACGTGACTCTCAAGAGTCCACAAAACAAGCCGATAATGATTCTACACAACAGCCTTCACTCAACCTCAATACCGCAATAACTCCATGCCTACTTCGCCTGATCGGGATACACAACAAGCTCTCCTTGAAAACCGGAATATTCTGGTCGTCGACGATGAGGAACCGATTCGCCGCCTACTGGGCTACATGCTCCAAACTCATGGCTATACCGTCACACTTGCCGCCGATGCGCGTGAAGCCCGCCAAAAGATTGAGGAACAACCCTTCGCCTTGATGCTGTGCGACGTGAACATGCCCGGAGAATCCGGCATGGATCTCGTCCGTAACCTGCTTGTGGACCGTCCCCACATTGCCGCCATCATGGTCACCGGACTCGATAGCTCCGTGCTGGCAAACGCCGCTCTCGACATGGGAGCGTTCGGGTATATCGTCAAGCCATTCGAATCAAACGAAGTGCTTATCGATGTCGCCAATGCCTTGCGCCGTCGCCGCTTGGAAATGGAAAACCGCTTACATCGAGACAATCTTGAAGACATCGTCAGAACCAGAACGATGGCTTTGCAACAGGCCCTTGAGTGGCTGGAACGCAGCGAGAAAGAACTCCGCCTCTCCCGGGAAGAAACCATCGAACGATTGGCGATCGCCGCTGAGTTCCGTGATAGCTCGACCGCCCAGCATATCCAGCGGATGAGCCACTATTGCGAATTGCTGGCACGCAAGGTAGGTCTGGCGCCTGAGCGGGTTGACCTGATTCGGACCGCCAGCCCGATGCATGATATCGGCAAGATAGGAACTCCGGATCACGTGCTTCTTAAGCCGGGGAAATTCACCGCGGCTGAGTTTGACGTCATCTCCCAGCACGCAGAGATCGGTTATAAGATTCTCTCTGGATCTGACTCGGAGCTCCTGAAAGTCGCCGCAATCATTGCATGGACACATCACGAACGGTATGACGGAACCGGATACCCCCGCAAGTTGAAAGGCGAGGAGATTCCGATCGAGGGACGCATTGCCTCTATCGCTGACAACTTCGATGCCATGACCACGGCCCGAGTCTATAAACCGGCCTTTGACTTCGAACACGCCCGCGACTTGATGATCAAAGAACGCGGCCGACACTTCGACCCGCAATTACTCGACCTCTTCCTGTCATCCCCCGAGGATCTCCGCCGCATTCACGAGCAATACGCTGACCATTCACGGCAAGATCCCACAGCCGCTTAGCGCATTCTTCGCAATTCGTTGACCCCTTTTCACCTCACCGATATACTTTTTTTCATTCCACCGGAACCACGCACCACTACGTTCCGAAGGCTGTCTGATACCGACATCCGTGATGAAATGAAAGGGTCGCCGACCATGGCCAAGAAGACCACTGCGGTCCAGAAGCGGACTGCGAACAGAAATTGGATCGCCTACCTTTGTGAAGCGTTAGTGACATCCGGTGTCATGCCGACGTGGGAAGCCGCCACGTATCTCACCGAAAACCTCTTCGGAGAAAAGCCCAACCCTCGACTCTTGACTCCCTCCCATGCGCATGAGATGACCGCCCAGTTCCTGCGTCGACTCTACGCACCAATCGCCGAAGCGGCCATGCGAGACAGCCATCTTCCGGCGTCAGAGAAGCTCCACGTATTCACCGACATTAGCCTAACCGGGAACTCGGCCGTTCTCGTGGTCCATCTCTCAAAGACCGACCACACTCAGCACCTGTTGCTCCTGGATCCCGCAAAAGCGTGGGACCTCGTATTTGCCGACGCAGAATCGTTCAACTCGTGGGCTGAGGCCCGCTACCGATGGATCTTCCAAGCGCTCCAAACAGCCCGCCTGAATGCATCCAAAGATGTGCTTGAGACAGCCGTCTAGCCTCTACCCCAACCACACTCCTCATGTCTTGAGCGCGGATAAAGAGATTTTCAGGATTTAGAAACCGGAAACCGCTAGGAGGATTCGTAGTTGAGATTCGGCGAGAGCCAGCGCTCGACAGTGCGCAAGTCCATCCCTTTTCGGCTGGCATAATCTTCGACTTGATCCTTTCCGATCTTCCCCACCGCAAAATATTTCGCCTCCGGATGAGCGAAGTAGAACCCGCTGACGGCCGCAGCCGGCAACATGGCAAAGCTCTCGGTCAGCGTGATGGCGGCGTTCTGTTCGACCTGAAGCAGATCAAACAAGAGCCGCTTCTCGGTATGGTCGGGGCAGGCTGGATAGCCAGGCGCCGGCCGGATGCCGCGATATTTTTCGCGAATCAGTTCTTCGGTAGATAGCGTCTCCTGTGTTCCATACCCCCACTCTTCGCGGACACGTTTATGGAGATACTCCGCAAACGCCTCAGCCAGTCGATCCGCCAGGGCTTTTGCCATAATCGAGTTATAGTCGTCATGATCCTTATCGAAACGACGACACAATGCATCCAGGCCGATACCCGCCGTCACCGCAAATGCCCCGAGATGATCCTTCCGGCCTGATTCGCGAGGTGCCACATAGTCGGCCAGTGCGAGATTCGGTTGCCCCTGAGGCTTTTCCGACTGCTGTCTGAGCGTATGGATGGTTGTGACTCGCTGCCTCTGCGCACCATCGTGATAGAGTTCAATGTCATCGCCCGCACTTGCTGCGGGGAAAAATCCGTACACGCCCTTCGCGGTCAGCAGCTTCTTCTCTATAATCTCATCCAGCAGTCGACGTGCGTCATCATAGAGTTCTTTTGCCTTCGGACCGACCGTGACGTCCTCGAAGATCCCCGGATACCGGCCCCTTAACTCCCAGGTATGAAAGAACGGCGACCAATCGATAAAAGGTACCAATTCCCTCAACGGTTGGTCATTGATTGTCCGCACGCCCAGGAAGGACGGCACAGGAATCTCCACGGTCGTCCAGTCGGTAATGAGGCTATTGGCGCGTGCTTTCGCGATCGGCAAGACCGGCTTGGTCCCGCGATCTTGATGGGCCTGTCGCATCCGATCGTAATCATCTCGGACTTGTTGCACAAACGCGGCCTTCTGCGACGGACTAATCAGACTGCCCACGACACCGACCGCCCGTGAGGCATCCAACACATGGACCACCGATGGCGTATAGGACGGGGCGATCTTCACCGCCGTGTGAGCCTTGCTGGTCGTCGCCCCGCCGATGAGCAGAGGCACGGTAAAACCTTCGCGGGTCATTTCCTTGGCGACATGCACCATTTCGTCCAGTGAAGGCGTAATGAGCCCACTCAACCCGATCACATCGACCTGAAGATCCTTGGCCGTTGCCAGAATTTTCTCACAGGGCACCATCACACCAAGATCGATCACCTCATAGTTATTGCAACCCAACACCACCCCGACGATGTTCTTCCCGATGTCGTGCACATCGCCCTTCACCGTGGCGAGCAAGACCTTCCCTTGCGCCTGATAGCCCCCCGCTCGTTTCTTTTCTTCTTCCATATAGGGCATGAGGTAGGCGACGGATTTTTTCATGACCCGGGCGCTCTTCACGACTTGTGGCAGGAACATTTTTCCGGACCCAAACAGATCCCCGACGACGTTCATCCCGGCCATCAACGGCCCCTCGATAACCGACAAGGGCTTCGGATACTTCTGCCGTGCCTCCTCCGTATCCTGATCGATGTAGTCCGTAATGCCTTTGACGAGGGCGTGCGAAAGGCGCTCCTCAACCGTCCCTTTGCGCCACTCGTCATCTTTAACGACCGCCTTTCCCTTTTGCTTCACCGTCTCGGCAAAATTCACGAGCCGTTCGGTGGCATCCGGACGCCGGTTCAGCAGCACATCTTCTACAAGTCCTAGCAGGTCTTTTGGAATTTCTTCATACACGGCCAATTGACCGGCATTGACAATCCCCATATCGAGGCCGGCCTTGATGGCATGATAAAGAAAGGCCGCATGCATCGCTTCACGGACCACGTTGTTCCCGCGAAATGAGAACGAGATATTACTGATGCCGCCGCTCACTTTCGCACCAGGGAGATGCTGCTTAATCCACCGGGTGGCCTCGATAAAATTCACCGCATAGTTGTTGTGCTCTTCGATGCCGGTCGCAACGGTCAAAATATTGGGATCGAAAATAATATCGGTCGCAGGCAAGCCTACCCGTTCCGTTAAAATCTTATAGGAGCGCGCGCAGATGTCTTTCTTTCGCTCCAATGTATCGGCTTGCCCCTGTTCGTCGAATGCCATGACGACGACGGCCGCCCCATACCGATGGACCAGCGTCGCCTGCTGGACAAACTTCTCCTCGCCCTCTTTGAGGCTGATGCTGTTGACAATGGCCTTCCCCTGAATATTCTTCAGACCCGTCTCCAGCACCTCCCACTTGGAGCTGTCGACCATGATCGGCACTTTGCAAATATCCGGCTCCGAGGCGATGAGACGGAGAAACTTCTCCATCGCCGCCTTAGAATCCAACATGCCTTCATCCATATTGATGTCGATGATCTGCGCGCCACCTTCGACCTGTTGTCGTGCCACAGAAAGGGCCGCTTCATAGTCACCGGCCAGGATCAGCTTTGAAAAGGCCGGCGAGCCGGTCACGTTGGTCCGCTCACCCACGTTCACAAAGTTTGAATCGGGACGCAGAGTGACCGCTTCCAGCCCGCTCAGACGAGTGTAGGGTTCGACCGTTGGAATCGGCCGAGGCTTCAGGCCGCGCACGGCTTCCGCAATCTTCTTGATATGGTCCGGCGTCGTCCCGCAACAGCCGCCCACGATATTGAGCCAGCCGTTCTGGGCCCAGTCCCGCAACTGGGGCGCCAGCGTGTCCGGTGTCTCGGGAAATCCCGTGGGCAGGAGCGGATTGGGCAATCCGGCATTGGGATGCGAGCTGATATAGATCGGGGCGATCTGCGACAGCTCTTCGATCAACGGCCGCATTTCCTTCGGCCCCAAAGCGCAGTTCATTCCGACGCTCAGTAACGGCACATGGGAAATTGAGTTCCAGAAGGCTTCAACCGTTTGACCTGTCACACCCCGATTGCTGCCCGCTTGGATGAATGTCACGGAAGCCATGACAGGCACTCGGCGGCCACCCTGGTCGAAGACCTGTTGGATGGCAAAGAATGCCGCCTTGGCGTTGAGTGTGTCGAAGATCGTTTCGACGAGCAACAGATCGGCCCCGCCGTCGAGCAGGCCACGCACCTGGTCACTGTAGGCCGCGACAAGCTCTTCGTAGATCGTTCCCCGAGCCGCCGAGTTGTTGACGTCCGTCGAGATCGATGATGTTTTGGTTGTTGGCCCGATGGCCCCGGCCACGAAGCATCGCCGACCGGGCTGAGCCGCCTGCACCTTGAGAACCGCCTGCTTGGCGCATTCGGCCCCGGCTTTAGACAGTTCGTAGCCCAACGTCTCCATGTGATAGTCCGCCAGGGAGATCGCTTGAGAATTGAACGTGTTCGTTTCAACAATATCGGCTCCGGCTTCGAGATACTGCCGGTGAATATCTTCAATAATGCCCGGCTGCGTGATATTCAATAAATCATTGTGGCCCTTGAGGTCCTGCTTCCAGTCTTTGAACCGCTCGCCGCGAAAGGCCGCTTCATCCAGCTTCCGCTGTTGAATCATGGTCCCCATCGCTCCATCGAGGATCAGGATTCGGCTCTTGAGTAGTTGTTCGATCGACGTCTGTGAAGAATTGCCCACTGGTGCATGTCTCCCGTGACAAATATTACAAGGATGCCATGATACTGAAAGGGTACCGGACCAGCAAGCCAGGCCGCTTTCTTGACAGACCTTCAACCCTGTCGATACGATGCCCGCACCAGACGGAGGATGCCATTGCCGACTCGACCATCTAGGTACCGCCTCACGTGGTTGCTCCTACTCGGCGCCCTGCTGTGCACCCCGTACAACCTCACGGCCGCACCCTACTTTGAAGACGGTTTCCTGGGCCTGACCCAACGTGAGCTTCACGAACGGCTGGGGATGCCGCAGGCGGTACGGGATAGGAAGTCGGCCCTTCGGGTCTTCACCTATTACCCTATCACCGACTGGCAAAAGTACTTCAGCAAACTGGTGTCGCCCGAAAATGGCGAAGACGTCTACACGTTCACCAGAAGCGGCATCGATGTCCGGTACTCCTTCGCCTACGCCGTCGATCCCAACGATTCGAGCGAGACTCGCCCCCTGTATGTGCGGCTTGTAGATATTGAATTCACACCGCCGGTCCCCATTGCCCAAGTCCCCTCGCTCGTTCCCGAGTTCAGCCCTTCCAAAGATTCCCAGGCACCGGCCTTTCGATCGAACATCTGGGTCTTGCTTTTTAAGGGGCCCCCGTCAGACGCCGCCCGCTTTTTGATTAAGGAGAAAGGAAAAGAGCAACTGGACTGGACACTGACCTATCAGCTCTTTTCGCTGCAAGGCCTGCCTGATCGGTTAACCACGAAGGCGACGATCGACCGTATGGAAATCAGCACGCAAAGCCTCCAATTGGTCAAACAGCGCCAGCGGCATACCCACGAGGCCATCGCGAACCCCTATTCGCCTGAATTTTCAGAACGGATGAGTCCTTCGCCCGCTCCCCAACCCAAGAAGATTCCGGTGCCCCACTACGCTGAATAGAACGCCTCACCAAGAGAGACTGGCAGGGCGTGTCCGCCTACGGCCCGACCTGCTTGAGACGATCTTGTTGAGCTTGTCCCACTGCCGTCGCGCGTCCCTTCATACTCGTCATTGGACCATTGTCACTTACATAGAGCAAAACCGGTGTCGCCACGCCAAGCGTCACCAGTAGGCAGAGCGCCAGCAGACGCATCAATTGGCTCTTGCTAAAATACATGAGCAGCAAAAGCACAACCGCTGCCGCACCGGCATAGTTCACAATCTGCGATTGCGAAGAATTCATGTCTGATGTTGGGGCCGTTGATGGTACCGAGGCTGTTTTTGTGAAAGCGGAGGGAAGTGCAATGCCGAAGCCCTGAAGCCACTCCGCTACTTTCTGTTTGAATGACGCAATGGCAGTTGGCGACACAACTGATCTTACAGAGTCCAGAGCTGACGGAGGGTGCTCCTGGGGTGTCGCTTGCTCATGTGTCTTCACCTTCGCCCGATACTTCTCCGGAATGTTTTCCATCGAATCGCTAAACCGGGGATTGCCTTGCTCGTCGATATAGGAATAAATCGTCGTCGCATGGGCCTGGAAGGGATACGGATCCATGCCAAGCAGCAATAATCCGGCCAGCATAATCCATCCCAATCTCGGCCGAATTGATCCGATCCGATATGCAAATCGTTTCATCGTTGACCTCATCCATGCTCAGGGGTCTCACCAGGACCGTCGTGTCCTTGGCCAGGGCTACCCTGCTAAATTATCCTGAGTTCATGCCCTCTTAGCTTGACTCGCCCTACCCCCCTTAGTTAGCATGCGCCAGTTCATTCAGGAAGCAATTACGACTATGGAACAGACGCCCTCTGCCTCCGAACAGGTCCCCGTCCACCAGGACGAGCCATCGTTTATTCGACGCCCCCTCGTCCGTAAAATCATCTATGCAGGGCTGGCTCTCTCGTTCCTGATGATGGTCGTGGTCCCTCTTGCGGTTCAGCTGAGAGATCCTGATTTTCAGAAACATATTGAGCAGCGCCGGGTGATGGCCGGCATGTCGAAAGACCAGGTCCTCAAATCCTGGGGAGGGCCGCAGACGATTAATACGTCCTTCACGAAGGAAGGACTACGTCGCGAGGAATGGATTTTCGAAGATTGGATCAGTGCGGCCGAGGTGAAGCACCGGTATCTCTATTTCGAAGAAGGCCTGCTGATCGGCGGGTGGTATGAAGGATCCGGGGAACGTAAACCCGTCGACCTCCCGGCCGACTCTCCCCATCCAAAAATTCCGCGATGACCGAGGCGTGAGAGCGAGTGGTCACATGCGATCCGCTACGGCGATGGTGCAACTTCTCGAATCGACAAACGCAAGCGGCTGATCAGCGCGGTTGCCCGCTCCCATTCGGATTCGTCCACCATCACCTGGCAACACAACTCGAAGACACCAGGATACAGACTGCTCACGTGTTCATCCTGAAATATGCATGCAATGCCGTTGGCCTCGCACAGGCTTTTGATGATCCCAAGCTCCCCGATATCCTGAGCCGTAGTCAAATACCGCATTCGCATGAGGAAATTACCGCTCCTTACCCTAAGGATCGAGGAGAAAACCTTGCGGGCATTTGCACTTTTTGCAGAGCCGCTTTACACTCAAACATCAGTTAGGGCGTTTCTCTGATTTGCACGCGACGCTCTCGGCCACCGCCGGAAACCGTCAGGACTCGTTTCCACTCACGAATCTGATAGACCGCCCAAGCATTTGGCTGGCCTTTATAAAATGCAGTGGCGTCTTCACCCGTGGCGTTGAGGAAGGTGGGTTCTGTAAACCCTTCTTCGAGCACATAGTCCAGCAGGCAATCCGTTGAAAAGCCGGGCCCCTGCAAGGCGATATCCGCTAATAGGGTCAGGATCTCGTCGGGATTTTGAATAGTAATTGGATTCATCGCTGTCCTCTCAGAGTCTGAGGATTCTAACGAGGCGGCCTTCAAGAAGGCAAGGTACGATGGCATCACGACTGACACAAGCCCGCTTTCTCGACGCATTGCTCAAAGTCATGGACGGCAAACACCATTGGGCATGGGATCACTTCGCCACCGGACGATTGACCAAAGAGCAGCTTAAGATTCATTTTCAGCAGGAATACTTCGTCTACGTCCGCGATTTCCCCGTCTTCCTCTCCCGAATTCATGGACACAACCCACCGCCGGCCGTTCGTCGCATGCTGGCGGAGAATATCTATGAGGAAGATACCGGGGGACTGTCACTCGGCAAGTCTCATCCGGAACTCTTCCTCACGATGATGGAAGGATTAGGGTTCTCCGCAAAGGATTTCGAGCAGATCCGTCCGTTACCCGCGAGCCGAGCCTATCGTGCGTGGCTGGATCGGGTCTCCACGCAACAGGCCTGGGTCCTGGGCGCAGCCGCCCTTACCATTTTTGTGGAAGGCAGCGTCAAAGACCGGAAAGAACTGCGGGAGCCCTCCAAGCCGAAGACGGCGGAGGAGATCGAGACGACCATAAAAAACCATCCACTGGTCCGCTATCATGGCAACTCTCCGGATTGCATGGATCTCATTCGGGCTCATCAGCTCGTTGAATCCGGTCATCGGCACGATGCCTACGACATGGTGACTCAAAACGCTCCGTCCGCGACGACGCAACAGGCCGTTCTCAGCACAGTGAAGCGCAGTCTGCGACTATGGCTCACCTATCGTGATGCAGTCTCCAGAGCCTGCGGCCTCAAAAAGCCCTAACGCCGGTAGGAATGAGAGGCCTTCTCCATACTCTCCTTATCCTATGTTCGATAGTGCCCGCTTTGGGCGCCGACGCTCCCCCTGAGATGGCGCTGATCCCCTCCGGGGAATTTCGTATGGGCACCGCGGAGGGTAGCGACGGCCTCGCCGACGAACATCCCGAGCGGCTGGTCTTCCTCCACGCATTCCTCCTAGATCGGTTCGAAGTGACCAATGAGGCCTATGCCGCTTTTGTCCAATCGACCGGTCACCGCCCGCCGGCAAACAATAATCCGGCGTCGACGATCTGGGACGGCGCTACCTATCCACAAGCCATCGCCAAACACCCCGTGGTGAATGTGAGCTGGGACGATGCCGTGGCCTATTGCCAATGGTCTGGCAAGCGCTTGCCCACCGAAGCCGAATGGGAAAAGGCCGCGCGAGGAACCGACGGACGCCGCTATCCCTGGGGCAACGACTGGAGTTGGACGAAAGCGAATAGCGCCAGCTATTGGGCCGGGCAAACCATTGAGTTTCAAAGCGGCGCCGATTGGGAGGCGTTCTGGATCAAAGGCGATGGCGCACGGCTGGTTAAAGAGAACGGTATCAAGGGAGAAATTTTGACCCTGCCCGTGGGAAGCTTCCCTGACGGAGCCAGCCCGTACGGTATCCACGACCTCGCCGGCAATGCCGCCGAATGGGTGCAGGATTGGTATGATCCTAACTACTACCGGTCGGCTCCACTCAGTGACCCACGCGGACCCGAGCGGGGTGCCATTAAGTCGATGCGAGGCGGATCCTGGTTGAAACCGGCGATCAGCTTACGGACCAGCGATCGCGACTGGGGAATCATGGACAGCCGCCCGAGCGGCACAGGGTTTCGATGCGCCAAAGATAGTTTCTGACGACGGCTTCTCCATCGAGGCTAAGCCGCTTGTGACCTCACGTTCACGCCCTGCGAGAGTGTGCTGAAAAACTGACTCAATTGGGCTGCAGGCTCCGGCTCCATCCGTTCAAGTTTCACCCCGCACTCTCCCCCCTCTACCCAACGCACAACCGCACGGGCAATCGGTAGTGACGAGGCCGCACCGGGCAACGTGATGTCAAGGCTCAGCATCATTCCTGGGACCAATGCTTCCTGTCCTTTGAGACGCCATCCCTCTCTTGTCATATCCACCACAACGCCCTCTCTGATCTGCCCATTGATGCAATACCGAACAGGACAACGAATCTCGTACCGATAGCGTCTCCGCACATAGTGGAAATAGGCTGGCGTCGTTTCACTCACATAGTCTGCTTTCCATCTTTTCGTCGAGGCTCTACGGGATCGACTACCACCAGTCCACATCAGAGCGCGATGCCAATCTAGAGCAGCGACCCGTACAAGGGCATAGGCCGCTATCGTCGCCACCCCCCCAATGCCAAGCAACTCAAGAATACCCATTCGCAGGCCTCCCATAGCAGACACGAGCCAGATACAATCGTACTGATAAAGAGAACTGTACCCTGGAAAGCTAGCTTTGGTTAGAGTGCAGAATGGTTAGTTCGAAAGGGGGGACTAAGAGGAGACGACACGTACCAACGCCAACCAATACAACTGCTGGCTGGTAGTGCTAATCCCTCAGGGACAACGACAACCGCCCATGGCAAGTATCTCCCGGCCACGGCCACTAGACGAACAGCCCGACGGGCGTATGGACATGGCCGGGCAGGACAGCGCCGAGCTCCGAGGTGCTGGCGCCAAAATGCTTGACCAGCACATCAGCAAACACGTCCCTGAATTCCACCGTTGGTCTGATGTACCGCCCTTCATCGAGATTGGCCTCCGTTAATGAACTGGGCCAGCCTGCAACGCCTTTATACACCCCACCCTTCACCGATCCGCCAACCAGAAACCATGCCGAAGCCTTGCCATGGTCCGTCCCCCCGCTCGCATTTTGTCTCACGGTCCGACCGAATTCAGTGCAGGTCAGCACTACCACATTATTCATTAATGGCCCCAGATCATCGACAAAGGCACGGATGCCTCCGGAAAAGTCCGTAAGTCGACCGGCTTGTCGATTGGCTGCCGCGCCACCTGCCCCCTGATCGTCATGCGTATCCCACCCGCCAATATCCACGGTGGCCACCTCAAGCCCGAGGCCCGAACGAATAATATGAGCCAGATCCCGCATTTCCCGTCCGAAAGTCGTATTGGGATACGTGGCACCGTTTTGCGGAGCAGCGGAGCCAATTCCCTCGATCGCAGCGACCCGATTCATGAGCTCAGGCCCGAGTGCGTGCACCGCGGCTCGAGCTGGGTTCCTCGTGCTCGACGCCGGATCTTGGGCGTACATTGCGCGTAGATTCGCCTCCAACGCGGCCTTGGACGACCCAAGACGGGCGAAGCTGAGCGAGGACACATCGGTCAGCGCAGGAACCAGCACTGTTCCACGCAGAGACTTGGCGACATTGCCGCCGATCGCAGCGGCTCGAATGGTGGACGCCCCTGCGGACGGCACGGCAGCCAGATAACGATTCAACCATCCGTCTCGCTGATCCGGGAAACCATGCTCGATGGTGTCCTGGTCCGTAAAATGCGACAGCGTATTTCCAGCAAATCCCGCCGCCGGCAGAATCGCCAAACGATTGCTGGTGTAGAGTCCGTGTAAAGGAAGAATGGAGGGATGCATCGCAAAGCCAGTCCCCGCTAGGTCAAGCCCCGACCCATCGCCGGATCCCGGCGGCAGGATCCCGATGCCGCCATTGGCTGATCGGGGACGCATCACATAGTACTGGGGATCCGAATAGGGCACGATGGTATTCAGACCGTCGTTACCGCCGCGTTGAAAGACGACCACCAGCGTCTTGCCCGCATTGCTCGCCGCATGCGCCCGGCTCTGAAAGAGCATCTCCAAAGGAAACATGTTGGCGGCCAACGCGGTCGCGGCCAACCCCATGGCCCGCTTCAAGATAGTCCGACGTGATACCTGTTGGAACGCCGATGAGCAGCAATGACAGTGATCCATGATTGTCCCTCTCAATGATCGTCCAACTATTGATAGAGATAGCGCGGATTCGTAAGGATGCTTGCCAGCGTCCGGTCCAGCGCCGCCTCGGTGCTGGAATTGTCCAAATTAAACGTTCCGCCGCCGCTTCGCAGTGTGGTCAGATAGATCTGATACTCCGTCGCCGTAGCCACCCGATCCGTCGTAAGATTCAGGAGAAAACCTAAGACCTCCGCCTCGGTCCTCAAACCAAGATTCTTCAGCCACAGACGTGTCTGACCCCCGCTCGTATCCGATCCGAATCGGATGGTCGAGCCATACCCAGGGATGGTGGCTTCGTAAGCCATGGCCGTCTCATGAAACAGGACATACGTATTCAACCAATGTTCGGATTTTTCTTTATATCCAGTCGGTGGAGGCATTTCAAACAACCCCTGCCCGGTCGCCGTCAACCGCCGACGGATAGGCTCATGCGATGACCACACTCCAAGATTGCGATAGAGTCCGACGACGTACTCCAAGGGCGTCTTCACGAGGCTTCGATAGTTGGCCACATTATTGAAGTCCGCCGACGTGACGATGGCAATCAGCACTTTGCGTATATCGCCTCCTGAATCGCTGAAGACCGACGCCACTTCGGTGATCAGCGCTGAAGACGGTGTTTCACTGACGAAATATTCGCAAAGCTTCTTCGCCAAATGCCGCGCGGTTGATGGATGGCTGGCTGCAATCTGCAACACTCGCTCCCCTTCGGTCGGTCCACTCCCATCAAACGCCACAGACTGCCCCAGCACCGTTTTGGTTCCCGGGCTGTGCCGACCGGATACAAAACGAAAGCCTGGCGCCGAGCCTTCCGGCACCGTCCAACCGGTAAAGGCTTTGGCGGCCTCATCGATATCCGTCTGCGTATATCCCGCTGGATGGCCCTGCTCATCCACGCCAAGCGTGTGGAGCTCCAAAACCTCGCGCGCATAGTTCTCGTTCGGATTCTCTTTCTTATTCACATCGGTATTCAGGTAAACCATCATGGCCGAGCTCTTTCCGCTCGTAATCAACAAGTCCACAAATCGCCCATAAGCCTGCGCCCGAAAGGCCTCATTCTCATAGACTTCGTATTGGCCGCGGAAATGCGACCGGAAGTCGGTATTGAAATGGTTGTCCCAGAAATAGACCATCTTTTCGAGCAACTGACGCCGGCTATACAGCTTCCTGATGAGGTCATGGTCCTGCACCTGCTGAAGCTGCGGTTTCAATACAGTCGGCTCAGGATCGTCTTTCTTCCAGGCACCCTGAGCGGCCGCCAAACGAAAATCCGTGTCAGTGTCTACAATTGGAATCGCGGCGGGCAACGGGGAGGTTGAATGGAGATTCGTCGGCCATGGCTGTCTCGGATCGAGGCCCAGCTGTTCCTTCATGTAGCCAGTAGCCCATTCTCTAGCCTGGGCTGCTGTCTTATGAGACACCATATTGAGTTGATTGGGAGTGCCCCCGAAGGTCAGGCGATTCAAGACGTGATAGCCGAACCAATTCGCCGGCGCTGCCGGAAGCCCCGAGGTAGGAGGGTCGAGCGGAGGAGCTGGCGTTGCGATTGTCTCAGGAGGAAGCGGGGTGGAGATCACACGCGTGAGTCCTGGAATTCCGGCGGACAATCGCTGAATGCTCTTAGTCGATGGCGTCGACGCCCCTCCAACAACCGAACTGGCCAATGCGCTGGATGCAGGAGCAGCAGCTGCCATAGCCGCAGTCCCACTCATCATCGTAGACAGACCGACCCCGGCCATCGCCGGCGCTCCGGATGGAATGGAACTCCCTGGTTTCATCCCACTCGTACTCTCTTCCATCTTCGCTTGTGCCTGCGCCCTTGGTTCTATCGCCGATAATCGCTGAGACTCAGCAGCCGGTGTCTTGATGGTCGCCTTGGCTTTCTTCTTCCTGGAAGGCTTCTGGACAGGTTCTGAAACCGGGGAAGTCGTTGCCCCCTCCTTCCCCCCCGACAGGCCAGAATCAGCCGGCCGAATAGGTTTGAGAAGCGAGTGTCGCGGTGCAGAAGCAGAATCTGAAACCGGATGCACTCCCCCCTCATGCGCGTAGAGAGAAAAGCTCCCTCCACCTAAGGACCATAGTGAGAGGGCCACGATAATGGAGATTCGACTGGGTCGCGGCCACATCGATTCGGCAATGCGTGACAACATACTGTTTTGCTCATCCTTGACTGACGCCATAACTGACCTCCTTTATGAAACCGAGGTCTCATCCTGTGGTGCGTTGGTTGAGCAAGACCAATACCCTGCCTCTCGTTCTTCGATGCTCGCCTGGTATTCCTATATGAATCGAGGTGTTATCCTGCCGAATCGGACCCCATTAATGGACATTCCATACAGCTGGTGTACGGGAGGCGCCTTCGGATCACGTCCACAATGTGACGCACACTGGCTGGCTCTTCATACAATGAACAGTTGAACCTATGCCTGATCTACTACGTACTAGTGCCTACGACTGGCGGGCAGAGGCATGGACTTCCCAGCCTTTTGTGGACACATCGTTAAGCCCGGTTTGACACGGCTTCAAACGCCTCCGGACTGACCCCCTTCAGATGACTGTGTCGGCGGGTGCGATTATAGAACATCTCGATGTACTCGGCGATCTCGGCTCTGGCCACCTCACGAGTCGTGTAAATCCGTTTCCTGATCCGTTCCTTCTTTAAGCTGCTAAAAAACGATTCCGCTACGGCGTTGTCCCAGCAGTTTCCCCGCCGACTCATACTGGGCTCCAGATGATGCGCATGGCAGAAGCGCCGCCATGCATCGCTGCCAAATTGCGAGCCTTGATCGGAATGAATCAGGGTGTGCATGGGCTTACGTCGCCGAACGGCCATGAGAAGCGCGTCCAGTACGAGTTCTCGGGCGATCGTGGGTTTGGTGGCCCAGCCGACAATGCGGCGAGAATAGAGGTCCATGACGACGGCCAGATAGAGCCAGCCTTCCCACGTGCGGATATACGTGATGTCGGTGACCCAGGCGTGGTTCGGTCGGTGAACGGTAAACCCTCGTTGCAGGGTATTGGGCGTCAGGAGTGACGTATGGCCTGTCGTGTACCGAGGGGCTCGGTAGCCATGTCGCGCTTTGAGGTGATTGGCCTGCATAATTCGAGCGACCCGGTGCTTGCTACACGTCTCGCCCGCTTCGCGCAGATCGAGAAATATCCGTGGGGCTCCATAGACGCCGTGGCTCGCCGTATAGGACGCGCGGATCAGGCCGAGCAACCGCTGATCCTCCACCGCTCGATCGGAGAGGGGTTTTCGCAACCAGGCATAGAACCCGCTACGCGATACGTCGAGCAGACGGCACATGACCGCCGTATCAAACTCTCGGCGATGGGCTTTGATGAAGGTGTACTTCAATCGGACGTGCTGCGATCTCCATCGATTCCCCATGAATCCTCCCCCTGTTCTAACGACCACCCTAAGGTGTCCGTTAAAGCCTGGGAAGTCCA
>JAURZE010000012.1 GCA_030653545.1 Nitrospira sp.
GTGCCGGAGTTGGTTGCGGCGATCGACGAGTTCATTCGGCTCAATAACAAGAACCCCAAGCCGTTCGTGTGGACCAAAACCGTCGACGACATTCTGAAGAAGATCAAGCATTGTAAAGCCATGATTGAGACACCACACTAGTAACGAAGCGTGACCGTCGCCATACTTCGGCGCGCGCCGAAGAATTCCTTCGAAAAGGATTCGACGACGGCCGGGTCATACCCCTTGCAGCTGAAAATATCGAGATAGGCGTTGTTGGTGTCGTTGGCAAAATGGCCGCCGATCAACGACGTCGAGATCAGCTGCACCATGGAGTAGCCGGCCACACGACCTTCGCCGAAATTCACGACCTGGCACTCGCCAAAACGCTTCATCCCGATGAGCTCGCACAGCTCAACGACGTAGCGCTTGATGTGGTCAGCATCACGGATGAGGTCGGGATTGCAATCTTGGAGATCGACGGCGGTGCAAAGGCCCCATGCCTTGCCGGGTCCTACCATGTCCTGGACAGGTAGCGAAGCGGCGACAGGGGTGTTCGTTGGTAAGATTGACGACTCGGATCCAGCCGAGATGCTCATGGGTCGAGACCTTTCTGTTAAAGAGTAAAGAGGCACGCGCGCAGCACATTTTTTTGCACTATACCATGAAGTTTTTTCAGTGAGACGCAACGCGAAAACTTTTTTTTAGCTCGGGCCACCCGGTGCGCTCCAAGTCGGTTGACAAGGTTCACACCCCTCGGTGACAATGCGCCCCACTATGAGCAACCCATCGACTCCGACCGTATCCGCAGCGACGCTCCCGGACCGACTCTGCACCTGGTGCAAGGTGTCGATGAAGAAACGCCTGGTCGGCGGCGCGCAATTCGTCCACTACACCTGCCCAAAGTGCGTCTTCCAACACACGACCCGACTGGGCCCGAAGCTCCCTCCGGTCAAACACTAACCCCCTCTCGGTTGCTCCGCTCCAAAGCTTAAGTGGAATCACTCGCGCCCTCTTTCTTCACTTCCGGGATTCCGCTAGAGTGCCGCCTGTGATGGACCTCAGGCGATCATCGCGCGATCTCTGCCTGTCGAGCGCGGGCCTGCTTCTGCTGGCCGCACTCTCCGCCTGCCAAACCGTTCCGACCAAGACCTATGACATCCGCCAGCGGGCCTTCACCTATCAACCCGGAACCCTCGTCCAGGATTACCAGGAGGAGTACGCCTATATCGAACAACGGCGGAACACCGTGGCCAGCGGCGAGTCCAACGGCGTCGCCGATCATGTCCCGATGGTCCTGCAGGTGCCCCCGCACCTGACCGGCCTGGCTTTCTCCGGCGGCGGCATTCGCTCGGCCACCTTCCATCTGGGCCTGTTGCAATCGCTCCACGACATGCAGCGATTGCCCAAGATCGACTACCTGAGCACCGTGTCAGGCGGATCCTATGTGGCAGGCTGGATGCTGGCTCATCTGGGCCAGGAACAGGACGATGTCTACGGCAATCTCGTCCAGACGATGGACCAGGGCAAGCTCCTCGACCCACACAACGATTTCGTCGCCCATTTGCGGCATCATTCCGGCTTTATCAAGGAAGGCGGCTTCTGGGAAGGGCCAAAGCTCATGTGGGGCTATATGTGGCGACTGATCCCCTATTACATGTGGGATTTGATTCTCCACATTAAAACCCCGCCGGAGATCGGCAACGAACTCCACCTCTTCACCCCCTACGAAGACCGAATTCAGCTCACCTACCTGCGCGGGAAGCACGAGACTCCGCTCGTCCGGCTCAATCGCAAAGACGCCGACGCGCCGTATCTGATCATCAACGGCAATCTGGTCAACCGCGGCCGGCCACGCGCCTATGAAGGCGAGTCGAACCGTCCCTACCGCGACAATTACAATTTCGAGTTTACGCGCGACTACACCGGCTCCGACGGCCTCGGCTATATCCAGAGCGCCGGGTTCGGCCTGCCCGTAGTCGAAGCCCAGACCGAGGATGGCAAACCGGCCTGGTTCAATCCGCGAAAAGTCGTGGTGGAGGATCTGACCGAAGGCACCTGCCACAAGCCGAGACCGGAACGGATCAGGGCGGACGCCTGCGTGCGCTTGTCCCAGGCCATGACCGCCTCCGGCGCGGGGCTGGATCTGGATAGCCTGGTCGAAGAATGGTACCGGAACGATGTCGCGCGCCTGCTCTTCCGGTTCGGCACCGCGCCATTTAACATCAATAACGAATTTCAGACCTGGAACTACGCCCGCCGGTTCAATACCCCCGTCACCACTGTCTGGGACTATTTCCTGATGATGACCATCCAGCGGATCTGGCCCGATACGAAAAGCCGGTGGATCGAGATCACCGACGGCTCGTTTTACGACAATCTCGGCACACAGACCTTACTCCGCCGCCAGGTCAGTCACATCATCGTCGGCGACGCCACGCTCGACACCACCTGGCAATACGACTACCTCCACCATCTCCAGGCCAGAATCAAAAGCTATTTCGGCGAGGGGGCACAGTGGTGCGGAGAAATCCCGGAACAACATGAGATCGTCTGGTACCGGCGCTTCTGGGTCCTGCGGCCTGACGGTACCCCGACCGTCATCCACTACCTGAAGCCCTATGCGTACAACTCGACCCTCTTCAAAAAGAACCCGTCATTGGCCGCGCCTGGGAAGATCTTCGTCAGCGCCGATCCGGAGAGCGGCCGTCCGTTGGCCGAAGCGCCGCTCGCGAGCCCCCCGACGAATCCGACCCATCTGGACGGGAACCGGCTGCTCTCAATGATCAGCGACGCCCAGGCCCGCGAACGGGCGCAACTGGCCATCAAGAAGGTGACAAAGATCGTCGAGGCGCCTGAAGGCAAGGAGTTTCCCCAGACGAGCACGGTGTTTCAGTGGTATGAGCTGGAAGAATTCGAGGCCTACCGGCACCTGGGCTACCTGATGGGCTGGGCCTATCTCTCGAAGCTGGAATTATCCGAAACGGAACTCACCCCCACAACGAGCTGCCGCACGTTATAGGGGTCATGCTCTAGCGGCGGGAAAAACTATTCTGCACATGATCGTCGAGGATATGGGCCAGTCGCTCACGATCCTCCAAGCTGATCGCGGTGATCGTCGCGCCAAATTTCGGGGACCGCACATGGACGACCTGTAATCCACAGGTCAGCGTTCGGCCCTGCTCAAGATCGAGCACCAACTGGAGCGTATCGCCGCTCTTCACAAAGAGACGGCTCTCAATTTTGACGCCGGTCTCGCTGACATCTACCACCTTACACGGCACCGAGAGCGACCCTCGCTGCAAGCGGCCGGCACGGCTCACCTCGACACGTGACCCTTTTCGTTTGAATCCCATAGCATTCGCCCTCCTGCCGTGAAAGCATAGCAAGAGGCCGGACAACGCCCAAGGAAATTACCGAATAGTGCTAGAGCTTGTCGCCGAGGAGAGACCGGATCTCTTCCATCCGCTTCCGGTTCACGCCGAGATCGCCGTAGCCGGTGCGTGAGGCAGAGCGGAAGTGGACGGTCTTGGTCTCGTCGTCGAAGAGAAACTCCACATCATCGACAAACCTGAGCAGCAGGCTGGTGAATTCGTAGTGCAGGTAGGACTCGTCTTCCTCGACGAGCCTGGTGCGTGGCATGGCCTGAACCATGGCCTTGAGCGACTCCTTGGCCTCAGCCTTCGACTTGCGGTAACGAAACGGCGCGATGGCATGGCCTTCGTCCTGGGCTTGGGTAGACACGCAGTTAGGGCTGGAGGGACAGGTCAGGCTTCTGGTTGCCATATCAGCTGATTTCCCTTCGGCGATCATATCTCATATCCGACAGAGAGCACCCCGCTTGAGCCATTGATGCAATCACGGCACTGGCGGCTTAGCTTTTCGTTTCAGATAGTCCGCGCCGAAATCTACCCCCAACTCGACCCAGATCGGCAGATGATCGGACATCTTATAGGTCCGCCACTCGCGATAGGTCTTGGCATCCTTGTCCGGCAGGTACGTGGCCTGATCGTCGTTGCGATACACCTGGTCGAAAAATGGAAACACGCCGGCCTTGGCGACGCTCACCTGGCTTTTGATGTCCGGAGCCAGAAAAGCCATCTGATCGAACGGTTTATCCAGATTGGCGTTCGTGTACTTTCCTTTCAACCCTGCGGGGATCTCGAAGTCCGCCTTCTCGATCGCTTTGAATGTGGCATCGTTGGTGCTGAAAACGTTGAAGTCTCCCAGCAGGACGGCGTTGTTGGCCCATCGATCCTTTGACTTCATACGAGCCTTCAGCAGCTTCACCACGACCTCGGATTCTTTCTGACGCTGCGGATCGTCCGGTTTCGCATCCCCGTAATACAAATGCTGCGTGCAAATCGTAAATTTGAACCAGCCCGCACGAAACCCGGCCAGATAGGGCGTCCGTGAGAAGGCAAAATCCGACACCAACGTGTCCCCGTCTTTCTTCATGGGCGGGACCAACTCGCCGGCCAATCCGCCGAACGCCAGCTTCCGCGTATCGTAAATATAGGCATGCCGCTCGCTATTTCCCTGCACGCCGAGTGTCACGTCGGACACCAGGAATTTCCACCAGCCTCCGAGAATCCCCATCAAGCCGTCCAATGCGTCGAGATCGTCGCGCACTTCCTGAATCGCAATCAAATCAAACCGCGAGATGATCTCCGCCAGATAAAAGAGCGCCTCTTTATCCCGTCCATCGGACTTGTTGCCGCCGAACTCCCGGATATTCCAACTTGCCAAGAGCAACGTCTGATCGAGCGTCTTCGCCGGCACAGTTGAATCCAACGCCTTCTTGAGACGGAGCAGGCCGTCCGCTGTTCGGCGACCCACGGGAGTTCGATTGTCTATCGCGCGATAGAAAGGCATCAGAGTCCCCTCATGATAAACACGGTATCTGCAACACGATCGTAGGCGATCGTGCCGCAGTACTGCCTCGATTACGCAAGAAGAAATACAGCAGGCAGAGCCTAAACAGAATGGAGAAAAAAGTCGAGGCGGAGAAACAGGAAGCACATGAAGCGCCGAGTACTCGCACCGAGGGGGAGGTTCATCTTAAGACAATCTCTCGCAGCCAGATCTCCACCACCAATACCGCATCGGCGGGAACCAGATCCGGAATTCCTTTGTCCCGATAGGCCAGGTGGGGGCTGATGCGGACTTTACGATAGCCGCCGGCTTTCATATCTACTAGGGCGTGTTCGATCCCGGCGATGGCCTGGCGCTGGCCGAGTACGATCGTGTGGTCGATGAGCGTGACGCCGTCGACGACTCGGCTCATTTCTTTGGGAAGCTGCTTGGCCTGACTATCGTTGAGCGGGACTTCATCGCCCTGGTTCAGAAAGATCCGCGCGTTAAAGACGACTCGATCGCCCTTCTGAGCCTGTCGGCCTTCTCCGCCCCGTTCTTCCAGTAACTCGATTCCGCTCAGGCACTTCATCAGTACGAAAGAGTCCTCAACGCAGTCGGTTGATCACTCCGCTGCTCGACCCGGACCGACACCCGTCCGACGATGCGGCCGTCTTCTGTTTCGACGTCCACGCGCCAGTCGCCGGGATCGAGTCGCTGTTTAAAGGTGTAAGCCCGATAGCCGCCTTCGCGGCCGCCGGAGATCTTGATGGGAATCTTGTCGGCATGGGTGAAGGGCTTGCTGCTGTTCGGACGGAAGTACCAATGGTGGTAGACCGTCGTATCCAGCGCCACCGGGGCAAAGACGGCCGTGAAGCAGTAGATCGGCTCATCGGCGGGGAAGGGATTCTCGGAGCGTTTCCAGACTTCGTACCATTTCCGATCGTAGGTCAGGAGAAAATGATCCCCCTGCCGCTGCACTTCGCGATAAATGCCGCCGAACTTCATCGAGAGCGGCACCGGCGGAATCCAGTTCAGGAAATAAAACCCCACCAGCAGCGCAATAAGCCCGAAGGCCGGAGCCGTCACACCGACCGCTTCACGTTTGGAGCGATCCGGATTGTTGCGATAAATCAAATGCACGACCCGAAAGGTGACCACCGCCGTCAATCCGGCACCCGCGAGAAATATGGCCGCGTTCATCAGACCGGTCATGACCGGAAGAAAGAAGGTGAAAAACGCGAAGCAGACTAACGCATAGAGGCTGACTAAAAGCCGCAGGCTGGAGAGCCGGTCGCGCAGAAACTCGTTTCCGACCAGCAGCAGGATCAACAGGGCGAAGAAGATCGCGCTGCTCGTCAGCGTGGCGCTACGGGAATAGAAGATCGCGTAAGCGCTGAACAACCCGCCCAACAGAAACTGCACCGCTATCGGGTAATAGGGCCTGGCGCGCAGCACCCACCGTGTAAAGGGCGAGAGCGCGGCCAATTGCTCCCGCTCCGGCGGCGGCTCAATCCCTAACCGGCCGGTCAGCACAACGAGGACGCCCAAGAGCAATAGATAGATCAGCAACAAGAGATTGTCTTGCAGCCGGTCGATGCGCGTGAGCGTCAGGGTGTCGTACGTCACACCGGACAGAAAAAAAACCGCCGGCATAAAGGGCTTGGTGAGAATCGTCATAATGCTCTGCGTCGCAGACATGCCGCCTACCGTTTCGCATCTACATAGGATTGTCAAACTTTGCGAGAAAACGGACGACTCAAAACGATCATCCAACGAGGCCGCAGGAGAGAAATAACCGGAGGCGTACCCTCTGGGGTACGTTGAGGATTATTTCGATCCGAGAACGAAGTTGGGGGTCGTTTTCAGTCGTCCGCTAAACGAAGGCAGGGAGCGGAGCATAGCTCACCGGATGCCCGATCAGCCGCTCCAACCATGGCCCCATGGCCTCTTCTTTGAGCGGAGCCCGATTCAGCCGCGCCTCGATCTGGAACTGCCCGTTTAATCCGACAATGCCGATGATCGCCGAGGCATCGTCTCCTTCTGGCAACACCGCCTGCGTTTGAAACTCACAGAGCGTGGCATACAAACGACCGGCTGGCTGGATCGCTTCCAACACTTCCGGCAACTCATCCAAGGGACAGTGGACTGAACAGCGATAGGCAAAACGGGCGCCCGGCTCAATAGCCGCGAAATCGGCCAGCGCCTCTTCAGAGAATCCCGTCAGATAGGCCCGCACGCCAGCCGGTTCCTGCGCAAACGTCGCCGCCAGCTTGCTGGCCGGCACCAGGAACTCAAAAGAGTCGGTCGTGTTGTACTCAAACTGGCAGGGCCCGAAGGCGTCAGGCCAGGAACAGAAGAAGGGTGTCGTCGGATCGGCCGGACGCAAGATGACTTGCTCCTTCTCGATCAGCGTTTCGATGGGCAGTTCCAGAATGGTGATGGCATCGAGAAAAGCGGCCCGCCGTTCATCCAGCCATTCCGCGCGTTCGCTGTCCGCGCGCGTTTCCCCCGGCGTAATCACCTCCGTCGTCTGCAGGCGGATGCGCAGGAAGGAATGGGCATGCCGGAACCCGAGCCAGAACATGCTGCGTGGCTCGTGTCGCCGCAACGACTCGCGAATGCGCCAGGGATGGCTCACCGAACAATAGGTGCCGACGTCCTGATAGCGTTGAAAAGCCGTATGGTAGGCGCCGGCCAGCAGGAAGAAGTCCCCCCGCCACCCCTCGCGCACATGCACGAGCGTCACGTCTTCCGTAGCCCAGGGATCGAGCTGATCGAATTCGTCGGGTGCGGACACGGTCCATTCCTCGACGTAGCAGATCACATCCTGCGCGGGCACCGCCGGTTTGAGACCCAATGCGGCCAGCCGTTCCCCGACCGCCAGGATCTGGTTGAACGTCAGCGGTGTCGTTGTTTCCCAGCGCCGCTCACGCACTCTTCCGAATCCCTCCTGTCATCCCGCGAATACGCGGGATGCTCAAAATGTCCCCGGTTCTCACCCACCCAACCCCGGCGCGCCGAGACGCGCCATTCCGCGAACAAGGCCGCAGCGAGTGAAGGCCCGAGGAGGTACATACCACGCTTCGCTTGAACCGCTCGCTTCGATCACATGCGAGCGGAGAGGTACCTTTCCTCCAGTCGGCTTGGTACGTTGAGGGTCTGAACGATGCGAGAACGCCGCTGGCGGACGTTTTCAGCATCCCGCTAGTGGGCTGGTCGCAATGCCCGCTCTGAGACCATCGTATCTGCAATAAACCGGTCGATGCCGTCCTTCAGAGTCGCCGCCAGCAGTTCCTGCACATCTTCCTCGGCAAACCAGAAGACCGTGGTCCGTTGTGCGCCCTCGACGCTTCGAATCGTCGTGCTGCTATCCCCGACATTGCGCGCCTGAATACTGAACTTGTTGCTGGCGTTAATCACCGTCGAAAACACCCGGCTCTTGGCCGTGGCCGAGAATTCAGAGACCTGGCCACTGATAATAATGTCGGCATCCGGGGCATCCGTACTCCGGCCGACTTGCACTTTCCAGGGGCGGCCCCGCCAGCCGCGATTCTTCAGACGATCCGCCAGGGCCTGGGCGATCACTTCTCCCGGACGTTCTCCCGCCACATTGAATACCGTTGTGCCGCCCCAGAGATGTGTCCGCTGTCCCACCCGCGTCTTGTCATCACGGCGATCTTCAAACGGCTCAATCACAATTCTGACCGGCTCTTGTTCAGGAGATGGAGCCGCGGCCGTCGGCGTCCTGACGTCGAGATAGCGCGTCTCTCCCTTCCCCACACATCCGGCCATCACCGCCATGACTCCGACCAGACCCACTCCCATCACCTGCCGCAGCATCATTGATTTCACAGACGCCTCCTCACGCTAAACAAATAGTGCGCCGACACTGGCCCAGTCTACCCAAGTTGGCATTCAGAGACAATTCCCAGGACACCGACCGTCAGGCCGTGAGAATCGGCAACATCGACCGAAAGGTTTCCCGACTCAGGTCAGGGAGCAAACCCGCTTGCAGCCGGGAATCGGTCATCGGCACAAACCGCACAATCTTGATGAATCGACGCTCGGCCAGCACCGACGCGATCTGCGCCTTGCGATCGTGCGTGATCGGCAGGGTATAGCCTTCCCCCCGCTTCCACTCCCACAAGGTCGGGGCCAGCGACAGTTCCAATTCCTGCCCGGCCAGCTGATGAAACCGATCAACGATGTGTTTCTTGTACTGTTTGATGCCGTCCCCTTCGAGAATCAACGCGCAGGCCAGATGATGGCCCCACCAGAACAGCGTCCGATAGGTAAACTTGTTGCCCCCATCGAAATGTTTGGGATAGTCGAGATACTGGTAGGGAAAGAATTCGAGCTGTTCGCCTTTGACAAACTGATGCGCATGAGGCTTGAACCCTGACGGCACCACCAAGCTGGCATGGCCGAACTCTTCCGTCAGTCCCGCGAAGGTCGCATCGAGCTGAGCCCGCACCTTGGCCGAGATCCGCTCTTTCTTGCGAAAGAATTGCGCATCCGCCACCAGAGCGGCCTCTTCATCGGTCAAAGCGAGCGGGAGCGTCATGCGTAGCGATCACGGCGGAGCAGGTGAATGGTGATGGGTTATTTCTGCCGCATTTCAAACTGCGCGACCGCTAGATCGTAGTGGCATCGGCAATCGGCACAACGGATCAGCACCCGGTCTTCAAAGACATCCATCTCACGCAGCGACAACGCGGGGCGATGGCCGGCAATACAGCTCGCCAACTGCGTCAGCCCCTCAGACTCACCGACCACAGGGGAAACCGAAGCATCGCTCTGGCTCTGCTCGGCCGACGCCTGAGCCACGACAGAGTTACACTGCAAATGATGCGCGGACCGGCAGGAACTACACAGCAGCACCACTGTGCGATCGTCGGCAATCCGTTTTACCGTCAGGCATAACGGATGGACCGACCAACATTGTTGCAGAAAGGCGCCGCTTCGAATGACCTGGGCCATTGTCTACCCTTTCACAGGCACGCCTGCTACAGCTTCCACAAGGCGAACATCACAAGAATACCGACCAGATAGGGGATCACGCAGGAATAAAACAGCACGGATTTCGCCCGCTCCGGTGAGGCCTGGCGCGCGAGCTGTTCTTTGTAGACAAACTCGTAGGAGAGAATAACGATCGTCAGCGTCAGCGCCAGCGTGCGGCTCGTCCGCGGCCAGGTGTACTGACCACTGATGATGAAATTGGACGTAAAAAATCCCGCGAAGAGCAGGACCAGCGGGGCCAGCGCCAGCCGGATCGCTTCAGAAAAATAGGCGTGCCAGTCGGTGCGGGATGGAGCTTGATTCGACGGAGAATTGGAGGTCACGACCCGACGGCAACCGGAGTCTCGTCCTTCTTCGCCGAAGGAGAGGGGGTGCCCTCTTGAGCCGCGCGGCAGGCCTTGCAGACACGCGGACGGGCTTTCAGAAACGAGACCTTGCCGCTGGCGAGACAGCTGTAGTGGACAAACTCATCGCAAACAGCGCAACGGGACCAGCCGCCGGTGAAGAAGGTTTTGTTCCGATAGAGCCCTTCGTTGCACACCTTACAGTTCCGGGGTTCAATCCCCAGCAACATCGGCTCCCAATCTCCGCCGCCTTTTCTGATACTCATAGTAGGGGGAGTATAGCGAAGCGCTCAGACGAAAAACAAGCGATGACTCACCTGCAACACGGTCGCTCGGAAGACCTCAATACCCAAGACGCGTGGCTTCTGCCGCTTCTCCCTTCTTTCCTGCTCTCCTGGATCGGCGTTCGTGATTGTTTCCACCGCGCCCATTGAGCGAGCACCGCCCTTGATTTCAGTATTCGATTATCCCGCGTGCGCGCTCAGGGAGCGAGGAAACAATCACGAGCACCGACCCTTCCCCCCCGTTTGACACCCCCCAGGCCTTTTGTTACTCTCCGAAAAAACTCAGAACCGGTCTGGACCAACCCCTTTTTATCCCCATGAATATCAAAGATTATCTTGAGCAGAAGCGGATCGCGGTGGATCGCTTTCTGGATGACGTGAGCCCCCCGGCCACGACGCCGCCGACGACGTTGCACGAGAGCATGCGCTATAGCCTCATGGCGGGCGGCAAGCGAGTGCGGCCGATTCTGACGATTGCCACGGCGGAGGCGCTGGGCACGACGCCGCCGGGACTGATGGCCGTCGCCTGCTCGCTGGAGTTCATCCATACCTATTCGCTGATTCACGATGATCTGCCCTCGATGGACAACGACGACTTCCGCCGCGGGAAACCGACCAATCACAAAGTCTACGGCGAAGCGATGGCGATCCTCGCCGGCGACGCCCTGCTGACCATGGCCTTCGATCTCTGCAGCCGGCCTGATCTGATGAAGGGCTGCGATCCGATGCGGCAGGTCCGCTTGATTCAGGAACTGGCCCACGGCTCCGGCAACGTTGGCATGGTCGGCGGCCAGGTCTTCGACATTCAAGCCGAGAACAAGGATATCGACCTGCCGACGCTGCAGAATATTCACAAACACAAGACCGGCATGTTGATGCGCGCAGCCGTGCGGATGGGTGCCATCGCCGCCGGGGCGACCGATCGGCAGCTGGATGACATGACGGGCTACGCCGAGGATATCGGCCTGGCCTTCCAGATCGCCGACGATGTCCTGAACGTGACCGGCACCCGCGAAGAGCTCGGCAAGAACCCCAACACGGATGCCGAGCGGGGCAAGAAAACCTATCCGACGTTCTACGGGGTGGATGGCGCCAAGAAACTGGCCGACGACTGCGTCTCACGCGCGATCAATCGGCTGTCATCCTTCGGCCCTTCGGCCGATCCGCTCCGCGAGATTGCGCGGTATATCACCTCGCGAAAAAACTAGTCCTGAGTGCTGAGCGATGAGTGCTGAGGTAAAACCAAGATTCCCGCTACTCATCCCACGGTCATACCCGAACACTCTGTTCGCCATCACTCAGCACTCAGCACTCGGCCCTCAGCACTTCTTATGAAAGCTCTTGTCACAGGCGCAACCGGATTCGTCGGCGCGGCAGTCGTCCGCGCTTTGATCAAAGCCGGAGTCGAGGTCCGTGTGTTGGCCCGCCGTGACAGCGACTTCTCCAATCTGCAGCAATTTAAGATCGACGGCGCCTACGGCGACCTGCGCGACAAGGAATCGCTGCGCAAGGCCCTCATCGGCTGCCAGCAGCTGTACCATGTCGCCGCGCACTACGCGCTCTGGGCTCGCAATCCGGCCATCTTCTACGATGTGAATGTGACCGGCACGAAAAATCTGCTGGAAGCCGCGCGGGACGTCGGTACGGAACGCATCGTCTACTGCAGCACCATCGGCGCAATCGGGCTGCCGCCGGGAGGCGGGTTGGGCACCGAAGACACGCCGGTGTCGCTCGAACAAATGGCCGGCCACTACAAGCGCTCAAAGTATCTGGCCGAGCAGGAAGTCCTGAAGCTGGCCCAACAGGGGCTGCCGGTGGTGATCGTGAATCCCAGCGCGCCCGTCGGCGAAGGCGACGTGAAACCCACCCCCACCGGGCAGATGATTGTCGAGTTCATGAAAGGCCGCATGCCGGCCTATATTGAGACGGGCATGAACATCGTCGATGTGGATGATGTCGCCGCCGGCCATCTCCTCGCCATGCAGAAAGGTCGAATCGGCGAACGCTATATTCTCGGCACGAAGAATCTGATGTTGCGGGAAGTCTTCGAGATCTTGAGTTGCTTGACCGGCGTCAACATGCCAACCGTGAAGCTCCCGCGGGAGCTCATTCTCCCGTTGGCCTACCTGAATCTGGCCTTCTCCTGGGTGACCGGCATTCCCCCGCGCATTCCGCTGGAAGGGGTGAAGATGGCCAAGTACAAGATGCACTACGATTGCAGCAAAGCGATCCGCGAACTCGGGATCCCGCAAACACCGCCGGAAGTCGCGCTCGAAAAAGCGGTGCGATGGTTCCGCGATCACCATTACGCCTGAGGCTCCGCCACTGTGGAGTACGTCACCCTCTTCTTCAAAACTATCCTCTTTCGTCCCTACGTCTTCGCCTTCCTGGCGGCCTTTCTCTTTGCCGCGATCCAACTGATCGGCTGGCCGCGAACCTGGCGCTTCTGGCTGATCAGCTGGGCGACAGCCTTCATCTGCGAGTACTCCTCGACGCGCAACGGCATTCCCTTCGGCTGGTACCACTACAACGGTTCGACGCTTGGACAGGAACTGTATTTTTCCAACATCCCGTTCATGGATTCGATCTCGTTCAGTTTTCTGCTCTACGCCGCCTATTGCGTGGCGCTCTGTCTCTTGCTGCCGATCGATCGCACCGCCGCCTCCGCGCTGCCTCTGAGATCCCTGCGCCTGGACATCAACACACGCACAAGCTGGCGTCTCTGGATTCTGACAGCGCTGCTATTCGCCTTCATCGATATGGTCATCGACCCGGTCGCGCTCCGCGGTGATCGCTGGTTCCTCGGCAAGATCTACTACTACCCTGATCCCGGCTGGCACTTCGGTGTGCCCTTCGCCAACTACGTCGGCTGGGCCGTCGTCGGACTGATTTCGCTCGCCATCTACTTTCCCCTCGACCGCCGGTTGCCCGCGCTGAATTCCTTCCCCTCGGCCGCCACCACGCTCAAGCTCCTGCTTGGAGTCGGTCTCTACTACGGAGTCTTGGTCTTCAACCTCGCGATGACCTTCTGGATCGGCGAGTCCTTCATGGGGTTGAGCGGCTTGCTCATGCATGTGCCGGTGCTCATCCTGCTCGCATCTCGCCTGGTCGAGACATCGCAGCGCCCTGTCGCCTCGTAGTCGTTGGCAATTCTCCGGCAGACTTTGTATAGTGACTTGCTCGTATGAAAGCCAAACTCATCGGTACGATCTTGATCCTGGTTGTCGGCGGACTGGCGTTGTTGGGCTGGTTCGGCTATCAATCTTTTACGACCGGATTCAGCGCCAAAGCCGAACCCAATCCGCTTGAAGTCTTACTGGCGCGGCAAGTCCGCTACCTGGCCATTCCGCTTGAGCACCGCAACAAGCCGAATCCTGTGCCGGTCACCCCGGACGTGGTGCAGGATGGATTGGCCCACTTTGCCGATCACTGCGCCACCTGCCATGCGAACGACGGCAGCGGCCAAACGCCGATCGGCAAGAATGTCTATCCGAAAGCGCCGGATCTGCGCGAATCACCGACCCAGACCATGTCGGACGGCGAACTCTTCTGGGTGATTCATAACGGGATTCGTTTTACCGCTATGCCGGCCTGGGGCGAAGGCGACCCGGAGCAGGATTTAGATAGCTGGAAGCTGGTACATTTCATTCGCCATTTGCCCAAACTCACACCTCATGAACTGGACACGATGAAGTCGCTGAATCCGAAGTCCCAGCATGCGGCGGACGAGGAAGCGGCCTTCGATAAATTTCTTCAAGGCGATGACTCGGCTGCCACGACAGCAGGGTCCGGTCATCATCATTAATACTTTTCATAAGGAGCTGGCACCGACCATGGTACGACACCTTCTATTGGCCTTCGCGCTCGTGTTCACGTCCTCCGCGGCCTGGGCCCACGGGTCGGGCCAGCATGTGCTGGGCACCGTCACGGCGATCGACGGTACCCACATCGAAGTCAAAACTCCCAAGGGGAAAGTGGTCTCGGTGACGCTGACCAAACAAACCCACTTCAAGGCCAAGGGCAATCCGTCGTCGACGGAACTCCCTGCGATCGGCGACCGTGTGGTGATCGAAGCGACCAAGGACAAAAAAACGTTGACGGCAACGGAAGTGCATTACTCTGCGGCGAAAAAAGTGGCACCGCCGCAGGCGCCTGCGGCGCAATAGAGGCTCCGCCCGGCATGGAGAGGATTCAGATATCCCGATTCGCGCAGGCCTCCCCCTTCCACGGCGGGCTGCGGGCCGCGCTCACCCGCGTGATCACGACCGGCATTGCGGTCTTTCTGGCCGTAGCCATCGTGCCCGGCATCGAAGCCGCGACGTTGACCGCGGGCGTGGCCGCCGTCCTGGTGCTGACGTTTTTGAATCTCATCCTGCGCCCGATTCTCTTGATCCTCACGCTCCCGCTGATCGTCCTGTCTCTAGGACTGTTCCTCGTGGTGGTGAATGCCCTGCTTCTGGAATTCACCGCCTACCTCGTGAAAGATTTTACCGTGTCGGGATTCTGGCCGGCCGTCGGCGGTGCGCTGGTCATCAGCATCGTCACCAGCCTCTTGAACATGCGCCGACTCGAACCGCCGCCGGTTGAGCAAGTCATCGTCGAACGCCGGGCTCCGAAGATTATCAATCCAGACTGAACTATCTATACCCGTGTCATTGCATCACCCCTCCATCGTTGCTAGAATGCGATCCCTTAATCGAGAACGCTACCCATGACCATGCCTGCGACACAATCGAAACAGAACGCTGAAACCCATCTGCAACGGACGTTGAATACCGCCCTGAATGAACTCGGGACGGATTCGGCGCTCGCCGCCATCTTCCACCAGGATCAAGGGCCGCTCGTCAGCCATGCCGCCCGCGGCTTTACCCCGCGCGACGTGCAAGCCATTTTACGGACGCTCTCAACCCAGGCTGCGATCCAATCCATACCGAACGATCAGGAAGCCGGGCGCACCATCCGATTGCGGCTCATTACGCCTGGCGCCAAGTCGCTCCTCGGCATGCCGCTCCGCCATCGCCAGCGCACCTACGGTTTTCTTGTTATCGCCCGAAAAGAAAATGCCACCTTCGCCAAGAAGGAAAAAGGCCTGATTGAACAGGCCGGCGACGACATCACGAAGGCATTGGAGCGCGAAGGCCTGTTCGACATGAATGTGGTGCTTAGCCGCCCCTATGTGTCTCGCGAGCCGGCACCGGCCGCTCCGGCGGTCGCGGAAATGTTTGCCGCACCGACCGCGCAATTCACGCCTGAGTTGGAAGAAAAAATCATCAAGGTGCTGGAAGAAGCGAGCCAGTACACGACGTATGACCGGGCCTGGGCCTGTTATTACGATCCCCTCGCGGGCAGCATGGAAGTGCTCGGCGTGGCCGGCGATCAGAAGAGCGAGAAGGACAGCAAGAAGGACATGCGCGCCGGGCACCGGCTCACACTCGATAGCTCGGCCTCCGGCTGGGCCGTCAGGCACCGGAAGCCTCGTGTCGACCATGACCTGGCCTCGACCCAAGGGCGCTTCCTCGATCATAAGCATCTGTATAAAGAACGGTTCGTCTCCTCTCTCGTGGTTCCATTCTTTGTCCGCGGGCAAGTCGGCGGAACGCTGACGCTCGGGTCAAAAGAGGCAGGGCGCTACCAAGCCACTGACGCCCGCACATTGGAACCGATCATCCTGAAGCTCGCCGACCTCCTCCAAGCGCCACCAGCCCCGGTCGTAGCCCCGGTGGCCCAGCCGGAGGCCGGATCCGACAACGCCGTCGTCCCCGATGCGGCGCCGACGATTTTGGAGCCGGTGATCCGCAAGCAGGAGCGGCAGGCAGCCATCGGAGAGTTCAGCGCCTTCCTTGCCACGGAAATCCGGGAGCCGATCGGAGCCATCCGTTCCCAGCTGGAAGAAGTGACCGCCGAAGGCATTCTTGATTTTGATCCGCAAACCCGCGTCGAAAACGCCATGCGTGATTTGATCCGGGTCGAAGCCATTCTGAACGAAATTCTCGATTTCGCGAAGCCGCTTGAGCTGAACCGGCGCCTCTGCCGCATTCCCGAAGTGCTCGAGAGTGCATTAGTGGTGGTGGGTACCGATCTGGAAGTCACCCGCATTCAGGTCACGAAAGACTACGCGACGCAAATCGCTCCGGTGCGCGGCGATGAAGCGAAACTCCAGCAGGTCTTCCTGAGTATCTTCAAGAATGCCGGCGAGGCCATGACGCCCGGCGGTCACTTACATATTCAAGTCACCCAGCATCGCGCCGGCCGCGGTATTGAAGTGCAGATCCTGATCAAGAACGACGGCGCCCCTATTCCGGCTGAAATTCTCGACAAGGTCTTCGAACCGTTCTTTACGACGAAGCGGTCCGGAACCGGCTTGGGCCTCGCAACCGTCAAGAAAATCATCGAAGAGCATGGCGGATCGATTGCCATTGCCAGCGCCCCCGGCGAAGGCACCACGCTGACGATTCGCCTCCCCGGCGTGAGCCGAGGACCGGCTTTCCGCCATCGCGGGCGGGGCCGGAGACCGGCTCGGAGACCTACGGCCTAGCCTCCTCTCCTGGCCGCAACAGCCATCTCCTCGTCGGCAGATGGCCGTTGCTCAGACCTGGCGACACTTTTCAGTAGGATAGTTCCCCCGCGCCATAATTCTTGGCCTCGCTTTCTCGCTTGACAGAGATACCCCCCCATCGCTATGATCGCCCCCACTTGATTCGGCCTAAGAAATTTACTGTTTTTAAACGTATTTTTCCCAGTCACCATTTTCAAAGGAGTAGGGTATGAAGCTCGTACTCGGCACTATTGCGACCTTGTCCGGTGTGCTTTTCACGTTGTCGCTGGCCTCGGCCAACCCCGCGTTGCTCCCCAAGCATGAGGGCTATCCGATGAAGAACAGCGGCAGCCCCGTCACTGGCCAACCAACGGCCAATGATCCAGGCCAGTCCGATGCCCGTGGCGAAGCCACATTGTTGAAATCTGCCGACTCCATCAAGCACAGCCAGCAGAATCTGACCAAGACCGACAATGCCCGGATCACCGAGGGACAGGGCGCAGGCCGTCTCCCGAACGTGCAAGGGCCACAGATTAAGATTGCGCCTCCGGTGACCTCCGCCACCAAGATCGGCGCCGATCGCAAAATCGAGTAGCCAGCTTTTAGTGTGTCACGGAACGGGGTCGTCGTAGCAATACGGCGGCCCCGTTTCTTTTCCACCTATCATCATTTGTGCATGCGCTCTTCGCCCCTTCCACGCTACTCTCTGTTTCGCCTCGTCCCCGCCTTCAAAGCCGCTTGCAACCGAAACCGCCAGAGCTTCGTGGCCCACACACCCGCATAGTCGACGCCGATTCTCGGAAGCGCTGCCACCTGCCGCCGCAAGATCCGGCTTCCCCGATCCTCAAACCATAGAGATTCCTGAATCGTCAGATCGATCCGATTCAAGCTCCGGTCAATCCGCAAAGCCCGACAGAGCCGCCCGGGACCATCGATCAGCACTCCATCAACTTCGATCGCCCGAATCAGCACTGCCGCAGGAAACTCCTCCCGTTCCGTGACGACATTCAAACAATGATACATCCCGTAGATCAGATAGACGTAGGCCATGCCGCTTGGACCGAACATCACTTCGGTTCTTTGCGTTCTCCCTTTCGCCGCATGACAAGCCTTATCCCGTGGACCGACATAGGCCTCGACTTCGATAATCTTTCCCGCGATCTCACGCCCGTCAATGAGCCGGACGAGATACTTGCCAAGGAGAGACCGCGCCACGGCAAGAGTCGAACGATTGAAATAGTCTCGCGGGAGAAGCTTATGTCTTGTAGTCATGTGGTCTAGCTATACAGTTGCTCAAAACGCTCTTCCAACAAGGCCGCAGGCGACGCACGAACCGGAAGCGTACCTTCTGGGGTACGTTGAGGATTTGTGCAAGCCGAGAACGCCGTTGGAGAGCGTTTTCAGCAACCTGTCAGAAGTACCAGGCTAGGCCGCCCATAAAAGTCCGCGGATTCCCTGGCACAAAGTGAATATCGTTGACGGCCGCCCCTTCGTTGCGCAACTGAGAGGAAAACGCAAAGGTCGCCTGTTCCCATTTAGTATTAAACAGATTCTGGATGAATAGAAACGCCTCCATTCGTCCATGAGGCAGCTTGATCGGCAATTGATAACGCTCCGACAGATCGAAATCGATCCAGGCCGGCGACTTGACGCTACGATCTTCTATCAAGGGCCGCACCCCGAGATAGGTTGCCTGTAGTTGTGAGGTCAGGCCGTCCGGCCATTTCAAGAGGAGCGCTCCGTAGGCAGTTACTTCAGGAGCCAGGGGAATGGCATCGCCGTTGCGGAATTCCGCCTTGGTCCAGGTCACACTCCCGTTGAAGTACAGCGGCCCCCACACCTGCCCTCGGGCAGCGACTTCCACGCCTTCCCGTCTGGTCGCCCCGCGAATCTCCGTCGTGCCTTCGTCGCCGACAAAGACGAGTTCCGATTTCAGATCCAGCCGCCAGAGCGTCGCAATCAATTCCACGCCGTCGTCGCCGAATGGCTTTGATCGCACGCCTACTTCATAACTCCTGGCCCGCGCAAGCGGCGAGGAGCCCGGCGCTACGGCCGACCGCGCATCGTTGCTATGATACCCCTCCCCGTAATTGGCGAAAAGCTCGGTGCTCGCCCAGGGACCCAGAATGACGTTCATCTTGGGCAGGACGACGCCGGAACTCTTCCGACCGGCCGGTTGCTCCGCACAAGTCGCGCAACGGTTACGGACATCGAAGGCAAACGTTTCACCGCGAAGACCGCCGGCCAGGCGCAGCCAATCCGTCGGCTGCACCTCAGCTTTGACAAAAGGCGCGTAGGAGGCTTCCAGAATGTCGGTATCGGTCGTCGTACCGGTCATCACGCGCGTCGTCTGCGTGCCGAGCTTGGCATGGATGTCGTCTACCCGGGCTTGAAAGCCGATCGTTCCGATGCTGGGGAGGCCGAACACTTCACCTCGCTGCTTGTACCCGAAGTCGCCCCCATACATGACACGGCGGTCAGATTGGACAATTCCATCGCCATTCACCGGATCGTTTTGGAAGAACGTAAAGTTCGTATAGAGATCAAGTTGATAGTGTTGGGCGTAAGCATTGGCAAAAAACTGGCCGCCGGACAGCGTGTCGTAGTGATAATTTAACTTGGCCGTGCTGCGCATGGTTTTTCCGCCTTCCGACGGATCGATCGCCCCGAAACGATCGAGCGTTCCGTCATGAACGGCGCGCAATGGGATTTCGCCGGAGGCATTCCACTGCGCTTTATGATAGGTACCGGTGATGCTCAGCTCATCGCGCCCGGTGAGGTTCGTGGTCAGTTTCCCGAAGAGATTGGCGCGGAAATATCGGTTGTCGCTCTGGAACGGACCGTTGGTGTAATAACCCTCCGCCGCAATGAGCGTGCGGATCTTCTCTGTCGTCGGCGAGAACATCAGAAGATTTCGAGTGGTACTGAACTGTCCGCCCGCCGACTGGACCACACCCTCCTTGACCACATCGCGCGTGCGGAAGTTCACTGCCCCGGCTGTCGCAAAATCGCCGTACTCCGGCAGATAAGCCCCCTTGTTCACGTCCAGGCCTTCGATGGTTTCAGGAATGATGAAATTGAGATCCGTGTAGCCCTGCCCATGCCCATGGGAACGCAGATTGATCGGCATGCCATCGGCGAAGAAGGCGACGTCAGTCCCATGATCGGCATCGAAGCCGCGCAGAAAGTATTGATCCGCTTTCCCCGCTCCGCCGGAATGTTCGACCGCGAGGAAACCGGGAATCAACCTCAACACCTGGGCTGGGCGGCCCTGCGGCTGAAGGAGATATTCTTTGTCGGGAATAAATTGCTGGGAGGAGGCTGCCACCGGCCGCTCACCGATCACCGAGACTTCGGGCACTTCCAATTCCGGCACATCCGGATCGTGAGCCGTGGCTCGTTCGATGCTACTCACCGAAACACACATGACCATGACTGCGACTACAATACGCCTCATATCCGCCACTCCCCGTTGCTCATGTGTGGACGGATGAGACGCCCACGGTGATCGAGCGACAGCCGACTCATCGACTGGCGTAGACCCTCGTGGCCTCGCAACACTAAACCGATTGAAGCACGTTGTTACGCCTGGCAGGTCGGCGGCACTAAGGCGCGGACGCGCGCAAGAGATCGGGCAATCAGCATATCCAAGGTTCGATCTTCACTTCCCACGATCTCCACATGGGCTCGATTCAGCGGCAACAACACCTTCTTGGCCTTTGCCGCAAGAATGGCCTTCACAATCTCGGGAGTGACTTCACCCAACATGGCACCGGGCAAGACCAAGTTCAACGATGCCACAATGACATCAACCGTCGGAACCGTGTTCGTAATAGCCTGAGGTCCGGCGGCCATCTGGTCGGCCCCGGCGCGCCTCATCGCGTCGGCAGCTGCCACGTTCGTCCCCAACGCAACAATCTGGCAATCCGGCCCCAACGTCGCCCGCAGGCCTATTACCAATCGGCAACCCAGCCCCCCGCCACGCCCATCGATCACACAGACCCGCACCGATTAATCCAGGCCTTTTCCGGTAGTAGTCATCGTCAACTTGCCATGCTTCACGCCTTTCACGCTCACCAGCGCATCGGCGATCTTTCTGATCTCCGATCCTTTCCCCTTCACGACCAGCACTTCCAGGCAATGGTCGTGGTCCAAATGAACGTGCATGCCGGACAGAATCTTTCCGTGATAGTCGTGCTGAATATCGGTGAGCTTGCTCGTCAGATCGCGCACATGATGATCGTACACGAAGGTGATCGTGCCGACCGTTTCCTTATTCTGATCCCATTCCTGCCCGACGAGATTATCACGGATCAAGTCGCGCAAGGCTTCCGAGCGGTTGGTATACTTCCGCCGCTCGATATGTTGATCGAAGGCATCGAGCAGATGATGATCGAGAGAGACGCCGAACCGAACCAGTTTTTTCATGCTTCTCCAGTGCTACGATTTCGAAGAACGTAGCACTGACGGAACGCACGCGTCAAGACAGGGAAGGGCCCGTGATCGGCCTGCTCGGCAATGGCGGGAGAACTACTCGCCCTGGATGGGGATGTACAACGCATTGCCCTGCCGGTTGACGAGCAGGAGCGCGAGATCGCTGGGCTTGAGAGGGTCGGCAAGGCGCTGGAAGGTCGCAAAGTTGTGGATGGCCTGCCGGTTGAGTTCGAGCACCACGTCGCCCGGTTGCAGGCCTGAGGACTCCGCGAGACTGCCTTCTTCGATATCCGTCACCACCACACCGCTGTTGACGGCCAGATCCATCTGACGAGCCAGTGGCGGGGTCACGTCGTCGAAGACCACGCCCGTCAGCGGGTGCGCCGTTGAAGCAGCGGCGGATGGGTTCTGAGCTTTCTTTGCCCGTTCACGCGGAGCTTCCTGGACCGTCAACTCCGCCTGATAGGCCTTGCCGTCGCGAATGAGGTCCAGGCGATGCTTGCTGCCGATCGGCGATTGCGCCACGAGGTTGCGCAGCTGCCCGCTATCCATCACGTCACGGCCGTCGAACCGCACCACCACATCCCCGCGCTTGAGCCCGGCTCGCTCTGCCGATCCCTTGGCTTGCAGATCGGTTACGATCGCGCCTTTGACGTCCGGCAGACGAAAGATTTTCCCCAGAGACGGGCTCACATCCTGAGTCGAGGCGCCGAGAAATCCCCGGACGACCCGGCCGGTCTTGATCAAACTCTGCATGGCGGCCCGCGCCATGTTGCTCGGAATCGCAAAGCCGACACCGACGCTGCCGCCCGTCGGGCTCGCAATCGCCGTATTGATTCCGACAAGCTCGCCGTTGACGTTCACGAGAGCGCCGCCGGAATTTCCTGGATTGATCGGTGCATCGGTCTGAATGAAATCCTCGAAATCAGCCACGCCCACATCCGCTCGTCCCACCGCACTGACGATCCCGAATGTCACCGTCCGGCTCAGCCCGAGCGGATTCCCGATGGCCAACACAAACTCTCCCACGGCCAGCGTGCTGGAATCCGCCCAGGGCACGGTCGGAAGATTCGTCGCATTGATCTTCACCACAGCCACATCTGTCTTCGGATCGGTCGCCACCACTTTCCCTTTGTACTGCCGCCGGTCGGCCAGAATCACTTCTACATCTACTGCGTCAGCGACGACATGGTTGTTCGTAATGATGTACCCGTCCGGCGAAACGATCACGCCGGACCCCTGCCCGTACTGGCGCCGCGCCGGCGGCTCCTTAAATAGACCGAACGGAAGCGTCTCGTCGCTGAACGCCTGATCGCGCACCATCACCGTGGAGGCGATACTCACGACGGCAGGAATGACTTTGATGGCTGTTGCCTTCACCTGATTTTGCAGGTCGTGCCCGTTGGCGACAGGCACCAGATGCGTCGCAGCTGGGCTGGGTCCGGCTACCATAAGGTTTCCCAGGCAGAAACTCAGAGCCCATGTCGCGATAAGAGTCGTTCGATTCATAGCCGTGTTGCGAGAATACCAGTTGTCTTGGAATCAGTGAAATGCCGTGGCCAGCGTACCATGCAGGGATAACGAGCGCACTTATAATTCGATATGCCGCAGCCGGAGCGCGTTCGAAATGACTGACACCGAACTGAACGTCATTGCGGCGCTGGCGATCATCGGACTCAGCAACAACCCGGTGAACGGATACAGCACACCGGCGGCAATCGGCACCCCCAGCAGATTGTAGGCAAAGGCAAAAAAGAGATTCTGCCGGATGTTTCGCATCGTCGCCACACTTAAATGGCGCGCCCGCACGAGCGCCTGCAAATCGCCTTTCAGCAAGGTCATGCCGGCATTTTCCACCGCAATGTCGGCACCCGTACCCATGGCAATGCCGACATCGGCCAGCGCCAAGGCCGGCGCGTCGTTCACTCCGTCTCCCGCCATCGCCACGATCCGACCGCCGGCTTTGAGTTCACGGACGATGCGCCCTTTCTGTTCCGGCAACACCCCGGCCCTGACCTCATCGATCCCAAGTTCCTTGGCGACGGCATCCGCCGTGCGCTGATGGTCCCCGGTCACCATAACCAGGCGAAGGCCATCGGCTTTCAATTGCCTGACGGCGCCCGCCGAGGAAGCCTTAATCGGATCGGCCACTCCTAACAAACCGGCCACCTTCCCGTTCACTGCCACAAACATGACCGTCTGCCCCCGCTCACGAAACGCGGCCGCCTCCTCCTCCAGCACCTCCAAAGTACGCCCCACCACACCGCCGCTGTCGCTCAAGAAGACCGCCGTTCCGATTGCCACCGACTGGCCGTCAATGGTACCGGTCACGCCTTTTCCGGTCACGGCCAAGAACTCTTTCACCGGAGCCAACGTGAGGCCGCGTGCCCGCGCACCGGATACAATGGCCTCGGCCAGCGGATGTTCGCTGCCCTGTTCGAGACTGGCCGCAAACCGCAACACATCCTGATCGCTATAGGGCGGCACAAACCGGACGGAGGCCAGCACCGGCTTTCCTTCGGTCAGTGTGCCGGTCTTGTCGAAGACGATCGTGTCCACCTTGCCGAGCACTTCCAGCGCTTCGGCTTTCCGCACCAGCACACCGGCCGTCGCCCCGCGGCCCGTCCCCACCATAATAGACATCGGTGTCGCCAGGCCCAATGCGCAGGGACACGCGATGATGAGCACCGCCACCGCATTGACCAGCGCGTAGGCCAGCTTCGGTTCCGGGCCAAACCAGATCCAGGCACCCGCCGTGATGACCGCGGCTGCCACAACCAGCGGAACAAAGTAGCCTGCCGCCGTATCGGCCACCCGTTGTATCGGCGCCCTGCTCCGTTGCGCGTCGCTGACCATCTGGACAATACGGGCAAGCAGCGTGTCTCGGCCAACCTTCTGCGCCTGCATCAGGAGACTGCCGGTACCGTTCATCGTGCCCCCGGTCACCATCGTGCCGACCGTCTTCTCCACCGGCATCGATTCACCGGTAATCATCGACTCATCGACGGCCGAACCTCCATCGACCACGATACCGTCGACCGGGATGCGCTCACCCGGCCGCACCCGCAGCCGGCTGCCGACCTGCACCTGGTCGAGCGGCACATCCAGCTCCCGGCCGTCCCGTACAACCCGCGCTGTTGTCGGAGCCAATCGCAACAGCCCCTTGATGGCGGACGAGGTCTGGCTTCGCGCACGAAGCTCCAGGATCTGACCGAGCAGGACCAGCACCGTGATCATTGCGGCCGCTTCAAAATACACCGCCACGCCGCCGCCATGCTGATGGAAGGAGGCCGGCAGCCACTCGGGGATGACCGTACCGACGGTGCTGAATCCATAGGCGGCGCCGGTGCCGATGGCGATCAAAGTAAACATGTTCGGAGCCCGATTGACGATCGAGGCCCACCCTCGTTGGAAAAACGGAAACCCGCCCCAGAGCACGACCGGCGTCGCCAGCAGCCACTGCACCCAATTCAATCGTGCGCCGCCCAGCCACTGATGCAGCGGTTGCCCCGGAATCATGTCCGACATCGCCAGGATCATCACCACAACGGCGGGCCCGAGACTCCACCAGAATCGCCGGCTCATGTCGTCGAGTTCCGGATTCGGCCCCTCTTCCATCGTCACGATCTTCGGCTCCAGCGCCATCCCGCAAATACGGCAGGCGCCGGGCTTCGTCTCAAGGATCTCGGGATCCATCGGACAGATGTACTCGACCGCCGCTCCGGCTGGAACGGCAACCTCGCGGGCCGGACGCTGATCCGGCGGCAACAGGTAATAATCGGGATCGTTCTTGAATTTGGTCAGGCAACTCGTCGCACAGAAATAATAGGTCTTCCCGGCGTACCCGTACGAACCGGCCGCCGTCGCTGGCTGCACCGTCATGCCGCAGACCGGATCGAGGACACCGGCGGCGGCAGGCGCCGCCGGCATCATCATCGGGAGAGGCTTGCGTGCAGTGGGAGAAATGGCAATCGTGACAGGAGGGGCTTGCGCCTTCTTCAGGGCCTTCTCTGGATCGGCTCTGAACCGGTCGAGACAGGAGGTCGCGCAAAAGTAGTAGATCTGGCCCTCGTACTCAAATCGCCCGGCCGCCGTGGCGGGATCGACCGTCATCCCGCAGATTGGATCAATCGCCATCTTCCCTCGAAAAGTGCTGAGCCCGAAGTGCTGAGCGCTAGGTTTTCAGGCTCTCCCGACCGCAACACTCAGAACTCAAGCCTGGCAAGATCACTTCTTTTTGTCTGCATCCAGGATGCTGTGGATCACCAGTTTCAGATTGTCCGGATCGATCTGCTCGACTTTGATATTGCCGTCGATCAGCACCGTCGGCGTCTGCTGCACCTTGATACGCTCGCCCCATTTCTTGCTCTCTTCCAACGCCTTGGCCGGCTTGCCGCTGGCCATGCCCTCCTCAAATGCCTTGGGGTCGAGTCCGACTTCCTTGATCAGGACTTCGCGCAACGAACGATCCAGCACGCCGGTCACTTTTTCCGTATGAATCGTCCGGAAAAGAACCTTCTTCATCTCGTCCCCTTTGCCCATGGTCCTGGCCTGCTCATACATATCGAACGGCGTCGGCAATTTGCCCTGGAAGACGGGGAAACCCACCATCGTGACTTCGATCTTATCGCCGAACTCTTTCTTGAGAATCGCCACCCCCTCGCCGTCAAACCGATGGCAGTGGGGACAATAGAAATCGGCAAACTCGATCAGCTTGACCTTCCCCGGTTGATGCGTGGACTTTTCGTCCTTGAGGACTTCGAACTTCCCCTTCAACTCAGGCGTCGCGGCGGAAACTCCCACTGAAGTTCCCAGCGCCAGAATGGCACCCACGGCCACGAGAGCGCCACGCCATCCCCACTTGCTGCTGTGCGTCATGTCCTGCTCCTTTCGAGATTGTCCAACCATGCGTCCTATTATAACGAATACCTGCCGAACCTGCCCTCTGTTATACTGCGCCTATGCAGAGACGTCAGATCTTCTTACTCAGCGCAATCCTCCTCGCCACCGCCGGCTGTGCCACGAGCCAAGAATCCTTCGACGGCACCCAGCCTCCACAGATCGCTTTTGCACAGGTCAAAGCGGCGCCCGATTCCTATAAAGGACAGACCGTCACCTGGGGGGGCCAAATCTTGAGTGCCCGGCGCCTGAAGGAGGGAACCCGCATCGAGGTACTGCAGCTCCCGCTCAACTCCTCGCTCCAACCAACCCTGGAGCTGAATACGTCGCAAGGTCGCTTTGTCGCGCTGCAACGGGAATTCCTCGATCCGGCGACCATTCCAGCCGGAACGTTTGTCACGGTCTCTGGAGAAGTGGCTGGTTCAATCACCCTGCCCTTGGACGAGACGGAATATGCCTATCCGATTGTCGAACTCAAGACGATGAAAGTCTGGGTAAGGGTGGAAGATCAACCAATCCGCATCCGTCCGCACATCGGACCGGGGCCTTACTGGGGCCCCTATTGGTCTCCCTACTGGAGGCCCTGGCCCTATTGGTGAGCAAGACGGGCTGGAAGGGCGGTCTTTCTGGTTGAGGAAGTCTCTCTGGTCTCTCTGGTCTCGGACCAAATAGACCAGAGAGACTAAACAGACGAGACAAACCGCATAACCTGTCCCGCATTTCTCGCCCGTCGCACTGATTACCGGAACGTCGACCCGACAATCCGCTCCACTCGATCATCCCGACCTCCGAGCTCCCGATACTTGCGATACTGCGCGAGCGCGCGGGGCATGTCTTTCCGGTGCAACTCATAGAAGACGCCGAGATTGTAGTGCGCTTCGGCATACTCCGGCTTCAGCGCCACCGCCGAGGTATACTCGCGTTCCGCCTCGTCAAGCATGCCCATGCTCGTGTAGACCACACCCAAATTCAAATGGGCTTCCGCATAGCCCGGCTGATACCGGAGCACTTCAAGGAATTCCCGTTCGGCCTCGGCAGACTTGCCCTGGCTGCGATAGATGAATCCCAAATTGTAGTGTGCATCGACCAGGTCCGGTTTTGCTGCGACCGCCTGCTTATAGGCATACGCCGCTTCCACCAGATCGTTGCGTTTCTCCGCCATCCGACCGGTCAGATACCAGGCATCGGCATGTTTGGGATGGGCCTTCGTCAAGCGGGCCAGCGTTTCTGCAGCCACCTTCGTCTCGCCGGCGTGATCCTGAAGTGTCGCCAGAGAGAACAATGCTTCCGGATGGTTTGGCTGAATCGACAACAGCCCCTGATAGGTCTTGATCGCAGCAGGTACATCACGCTGCGACTCATAGAGCTTGCCCAGATCCAGATACGACTCCGCATGCTTCGGATCGGCTTCGATCGCTTTCATGAGCGCCTGTTGCGCCTCGGCCGACTTGCCCTGCGCGGCGTAGACTTCGGCGAGATCATTGAGCGCCTCGGCGAAGGCCGGCTTCGCTTTGAGCGCGCGCACAAACTCCTCCGCCGCTTCGGCCGGCTTCCGGCCTTTCAGTAAGACGAGTCCGTGGAGATGCAGCGCCTGAGGCGACCCGGGATTGAGATGCAGCGCTTTCTGCACCGCCTCATCGGCGGCTTTCAGATCGCCGCGAGCCAGCGCGGCGCGCGTCAGATCCAGCTCATGCTGAAGCGATTCCTGAAGACCAGCGGCAGAGACAGAAGGGAAGAGGAAGAGAAGAAGGAAACCACAACAGAAACCAAGGACGGTCGCAACCTGAGTTCGGCGGTCTGAAATCAAGGCGTCCCCCCCTTCAACACAAACAACTCTCGGCGGACTATAAACGGGGCGAAGGAGGGAAATCAACGTGCTGCGGCACAACCAGCAAGGCATGGGGAGCGACGCCGAATCAGCGTCGCTCCCGCATCGAAGATTAGACTACTTCAACAACATCAGCTTCCCGCCGGCATCTTTGGGATTGAGCTGATCCCGATACACAAACGTGCTGCCGGCCGCGTACAACAGATCGCTCGTCGGAATACCGATATACTTCGTCTCTCCCGGCTTGAGCACGATCTTCACATTCAACACGGTCGGCGCCGATTGATTCTCCGCCGCCGTCATATGAAACCCGCGCTCGACGGCGGACTTGTTGGTCACCCGCACCAAGACCGGAGTCCCCGGCCGGTTCTTCAAGTCCAGCACCGACGTCGGCGGATACAGAATCTTCAGCGCCCCGACCTCGGTCGCATAGATATCCAGATCGACCGGCAACTCCTTGAACGACTGGCCGACCACCGACCCGGTCTCCAGATCGCCGACTTCCACACCACCGGACTGCAACGCCCAGGCCCCGGAAACCATCATCAACACCGCGGCACAACTGACAAGGCCCACACCTAACTTCCGTACCATACGCAACCTCCTCCTGAGTTAAAAACGATTAGGACGTACGAGGCTCTTCGAACCCGTGACAGGGAGGCAACCCCGCCTCTTCCAGCACTTGCCTCCCGATGACATGATTGCCGACCAGCAGAAACAGAATCTTCAATCGTTTGGTATTCTCAAGGAACCGCCCGCTCGCGAACGCGGTCACTTCCCGCGACCCGTCAACCTGCGATCGGTCCTCTTCAATGGTCACTGAATAGTAGTCGAAGCCCTCGAAAGCATGATTGAACGTGTGCTCGCGAAGCAGTTGCTCCAGCGACTGGTCCGGAGCGGCAGCGGACAGCCCGGGGGACAGGAACAGGCAGGTGAGCATCGTGGCAAGCCAAAGACGCACAAGACAGTCTCCGAGGAGGGGCTACTGTAGCCACCCCCTCAAACGCTGTCCACCGATGCCTGCTAACTGATGCACACCGATGCAACAGAAGATCGAAACGACCCGGAGTGGAACCGCCTTGAAGCCTCGGGGGAAGAATCAGGGAACGGACAGCGAAAGGGGAGGGGGAAAATTGGCACGGCCCTATAAGAAGAGCCGTGCCTGAGAAATCGATCAGTAAACGGACCTGCGCATCGACTACTTGGTCTTTTTGCCCTTCGCCGGCTTCTCCGCCTGCTCGGCGTGCGCCAAGGCTTCTTCCGCATGCTTCACGGCTTCCTTCGCATGCTCCAGCGCTTCCTTGGCGTGGGCATCGGTGCTGCTCTTCACGGCTTCTTCCAAATGCGTAATCGCTTCCTTCTCATGCGCGACCGCTTCCTTGGCATGCGCGATCGTTTCCTTCACATGCGCATTCCCGGCCAACACTGTCCCGACCGGCCCGGCCACCATCAATGCACCACACGCCACAACCGCCAACAGCACGCGAGCTTTCAACATAAAGAATCCTCCTTGGAAATGTGGATAGGCTAAAGCGACGGATCGAATTGTATCGAGATCGTGAGAAATTAGAAAGCGTCCGCCGGCATCGTCACACCGTCCGTTCGCCGAGCGCCTGAACCACTTCGAGTCGGGCCGCGCGCGTCGCCGGGATCAGCCCGCCCGCCAGGCTCATACACACGGCAAAGAGCAGCGCCAACCCGGTCATGCCGGGGGAAAGCTGGAACCCGAACGCGATCTCGGACCCCGTGTCCCAGTTCACAGTCGAGATCGTCACCGACTGGAGGAAGGACGCCCCGGCTATGCCGAGCAGCCCCGCGCTCGCTCCCAGGGCCATCGACTCGAACAGGAAGGTCTGAAGAATCGCGATTCTGGTGAAACCGAGGGTCCGGAGCGTGCCGATTTCCGTCGTACGCTGTGCCACGGACGCGGACATCGTCATGGTCGCACCCAGAATCGCCCCGATGCTGAAGACCGCCGTGAGAAAGAGCCCCGTCACACGAATCATTTTCGCCAGGCTTTCGGCTTTGCCTTCGTAATAATCCGGCTCGCGTTTCACCGAAAGATTGAACCGGGGATCCCGCTCCAGTTGCTCCTTCACCTGAACCAAGGCATCGGGCCGCGTCAACCCAACAGTCATCGAAGAAAAGGCTGTACGATGAAACGTCGCCATAAATTGTTCCGCATCGCCCCAGACCTCGGAATCGAATCCGCTGCCGTCCGCGTCGAACACACCCACCACCGTCCATTCCCGATTGCCGAAGTGCAGCACGCGGTGAAGCCCGGCTTCAGGAAACTGTTTGGCCACTTGCGCCCCCACCATGATCTCTGTCGTGCCGGGCTCCCACAAGCGGCCCTGCACCAGCCGGACCTTCGGCCGAACGGCAAAGGCATCGTGGGAAGTCCCGCGCAGGCTGAGGCTTGCAAGACTCCGTTCCTTCGCCTTCCGGAGTGTGAGTTGCAGCCCGATCTCACTGACCGCCACCGGCCGGCCCTCGCCCCCCTGCTCGATCCCCGGCTGCAACGCAATAATCTTGGCGCGGTCGCGCGAAATACTGCTGTCGATTTCCGAGAGGGCGCCCTTGCGCAGCAGGATCGCGTTCGCCGGATCGCCCGTCTTCCCCAGCGTCCGCTCCAATCCGTGCGCCAGCATCAACACGGCCAGGAACACAAACACCACCAGGCCCATCCCCGCCACCGTGAACGCCGTCGTCACACGGCGGGCCCAGAGATTCCTCAAACTGTAGGCGCCCCACAGCAACATCCGATTACTCCCGCCGAATCAACAGCCTGCTATCCGGCATGCCGCAATCCCTCCAACGTCGTCATCCGGATCAGGCGGATCGCCGGCCAGAGCGCCGCCGCCAACGCCACCAGCACCATCATGCCCAGGCACAATCCCGCCGTCTCCATCGACACCGCGTAAGTGGCCACGTACCCGTTCGATTGCGTCATCTGCGCATACAGCCGCGACGCGGGGACGAGCAGTGCCAGTCCCAGCGCCCCGCCGGAGAGCGCCAGCAGCAACGACTCGCCCAGCACCAGGAGGCAGAAATGCCGCGGCTGAAATCCCAGCGTCTTGATCACGGCATACTCCCTGGTCCGTTCCCGGACCGCCATCGCCAGCGCATTCACCAGCACCAGCAATGCGATTCCGTTGATGACCGCCGACACGGCTTCCAGGGCGTAGAGCAGCGCGCGCGACCGCTCGATCCACCCGGCAATGAACGCCTGTTCCAGTTCCGTGCGTGTCTCGGCGAACGAGTTCGCAAACAGGGCATCGATCGCCAGAGCCACCGCCCGTGGATCGCTGGTCTGGTCCGTAGTGATGGTGTACCACGAGACCTGATCGGCGCGGTCGGGCTGCGTCGTCTTCACCTGCTCATTGAGATAGTCCCAATGTAGAAACAACTCTTGATCCGACCAAATCATGACGTTGCTGCTGCGATAGATCCCGCGCACCGTCACTTCCCATTGCCCCGGATAGATGGTGCCGGTCAGCGGAATGACATCGCCGAGTTTCCAGCCGTACCGCTCCGCCAGGGACAGGCCCACGAGGCATCCACGGCGATCCTGCGCGAAGGCCAGCCGCTCCCCCTCCGAGAGCAGAATTTCAGGATAAGTCGTGAGCAACGTCGCCGCTGGCTCGGCAAAGGACGCCAGTGGCTGCTTCGGATCCTGATAAATCCCGCCGAACTCGACGCCATAGTGAACGGACTGCACCCCCGGCAGCACCGCGATACGATCCCGGTAAGCCAGCGGCAGCGGCAAGGCCCCCGACATCGCATGGACCATCACCAGCCGGTTCTTGCTGGCCACTTTCGCCGCCCCCTGCCATTCATCCAGCGTCAGACGGATGAGACCGAACGCCAGCACGACCATGGCCAGCCCCCATACCGTCAACGCCAGCCGGACCGGACGGCGCAGCGTATTGCGAAGGACGAGCCGCCCGAGCGTCATGGCGGGGACTCCAAGACGCCTTTTTCCAGATGACGGATCAGCTGCGCCCGCTCGGCGGCGCGAGGATCGTGCGTGACCATCACGATGGTCTTCCCCAATTCGCGATTCAGCCGGCCGAACAGCGTCAGAATGTCTTCGGCCGATTCACGATCCAGATTGCCGGTCGGCTCGTCCGCAAGAATCATGGTCGGGTCGCTGACGATGGCGCGGGCCAGCCCGACGCGTTGCTCCTGTCCGCCCGAAAGCTGGCGCGGATAATGGTCCATGCGGTCGCCGAGACCGACTAGCCGCAGCGCGGTCTTCACATGCTCCGTCCGCTCCGTCCGCGAGAGATGCGTGAGCAAAAGGGGCAACTCCACATTTTCAGCCGCGGTCAGGACCGGAATGAGATTGTACGATTGGAACACATACCCGATGTGTCGCGCCCGCCAGCGCGCCATGTCGCCTTCCGAAAGACCGTCGAGTCGCGTGCCGGCCACGACCACCGCCCCGCTGGTCGGACGATCGATCCCGGCCATCAGGTTGAGCAGGGTGCTCTTGCCCGACCCGGAGGGCCCCATAATCGCGAGGAACGTACCGGCAGGAATTGAAAAGGAGAGGTCCCGCAGCACAGACACCTCCGTGCCCGCCCGGGAATAGACTTTCGAGATACGCTGCAGCGTGACAACCGGATCGTACACGTGAGCAGGCCTTACGACGGGCGCCGGAGCACGGTAACGGACATGCCGGGGCGGAGACTGTCGGAGGGCACTGCCGCAACCTCGTCGGTTTGCGAGAGCGCGCCGCGCACCGGCGTGAGGCCCCCCACAGGGGAACCTGGCTGAACGTCCTTTTCGACGATCGCGCCATTCCTCACCAGAAACACCACCGGCCGACCGGCACGCATCACGACGGCCGTAGAGGGCACACCCCATTCCTCCACCGTACTGTCGGCAGAGCCGGGACGAACACCGAACGTCACTTTCGCGCTGAGTTCCGGCCGCACCCGCTCATCGAGATCAAGAAACCGCACGCGGGTGAGGATCGTCGCTTTGGCCCGGTCGGCAATCGGCATGACTTGCGAGACTTCGCCGCGATAGCGATGGTCGGGCACGGAGTCCAATTGGATCTCGGCCGGCTGCCCGGCCTGCACGCGATGAATCATCGACTCCGACACCTCCGCATCCACCATTACGGAATTCATATCCGCGATGGCCACGACCGACCCGCGCGACAAATTCGACGCGGCCATCGGCGCCACCACTTCGCCGACCTCGGCAAACTTCTTCACCACGGTGCCATCGAACGGTGCGCGCACGTTGGTGCTCTCAACCTGCACCTCGGCGGATTGGCGCTCCGCTTCCGCCGCCGCTACCGCCGCCTCGGCTGACTTCACCGCCCCGGCGGCGCGCCGGAGCCGCGCGCCGGCCATGTCGAATTCGGACTGCGTCGCGAACGATTGTTCGATGAGCGTTTTCATCCGGTCGAAATGAAGCGTCGCCTCTTGCAGCTCCGGCCTGGCCGTGACCAGCTGCGCGCGGGCCACCTCCAGCTTCGCCCGGGCCTGCTGGAGCAGCGCATCCATATCCGTATGCTCCAGCCGCGCGATCACGTCGCCTTCTTTGACCCGATCCCCGACCTTGACACCGAGATATTCCATCCGGCCTGTGCCTTTCGACGCGATCGACGCCTGTCGCTGCGCCACCACATAGCCCGCTGCGGCTAACCCCGACGAGCCGCCTCCCGGCATGCGCACTACCGCCGCCACTTCGACCGACGGAGCCTGACCGATCAGTCCCGTTTTCCACGCGCCCACCCCTCCGGCCAGCAACAGGACCAGCAGCAGCCAGCCCCACCATCCCGACTGTGCGGATGACCGCTTCGCGAAATGCTCCTCGCGTGGAATGGTCAAGCCATCCAAGTCCGCATCATGAATGCCGACTTTCAGCGGGTCCGGACGTTCCGGCGTAAATTGAGCAGACACAAGGCCTCCGTTGTCATAGGGACGCAAAGCTTACCATAGATGTTCATACCGACTACAGAAACACCTGCGGCGAAGGCACCGCCGCCAACGCAAAGTCATCAGTTGCCAGCCGCTCTGGCCTTCCTTTTCCGCCACCACATGAGAAAGCCGGTGGCGTAGATAACCGGACAGGCTACTCCACTCACAAATACCAACACCCGCCCGGTCCATCCGAACGCCTGCCCTGAATGCAGCGGCCATTGCCAATCCAGAAATGTTTCTCCGGCGCTGCGCCTGGTCATCGGATCGCGCACGTCGAGGATCGCCCCGCTGTATTGATCGACCGTCACCTGCCGCTCCGACCAGAAGGCACTCAGCCCCGGCACATGGCGTCGTCCGATGACATACACTCCTGTTTCACCGTCCGGCATCGCCACACTGCTCAACACCCCGTCCGGATACGTCCCCGCGGCGATCGCGACCGCGCGTTCCGCGCCGATAGCTGCCAGACCAGCCCCCGGCGCCGACGTTGGCGCTTGCGCCGGACCACGGGTCGCGGGAGAAAACAGTTGCACCATCCACACATACGGCCCGTTCACATTCATATCGACCCCCGACAGCAGCACCGCGCCCAGCACGACGAGCGTGTAGAGCGAGACCGTCTTGTGCAGGTCGAAATTCAGCCGAGTCTGGTTGGTGGGCCGCCGGATGACAAAGGCCTGCCGCCACTGCCCCGCACGCGGCCACCAGACGAGAATTCCGGTGAGCAGGGACAGCGTCAACAACACTGCGGCAATCCCGGCCAGCGTCACCCCGGTCTCGCCCATGAACAATGTGTAGTGCAGGGCGAAGACCACATCCATGAACGAGGAGGGCACCCATTCGGCTGCGCCATAGGCGCGCACCCCCGTTACCCTGGCGCGATACGGATCGACGAAGATCCGCGCCCAGGCTTTCGACGGCTGCTCGGCATAGACGGCGAAAACACCTTCCGTGCTCCCAGGCCCATAGATCTGTATCACACGACTGCCCGGCGGCGCCGCCTGCACGGCAGCCGCCAGCAGCTCCTCGATAGGACGATATCCCGGGGCTCCTGCCTGAGCTCCTGGCGGAACCGTCACCGTGAGCAGGCGCGGATTCAACCACTCATCGATCTCCTGCCAGAACACCAGGATGCTGCCGGTCAATCCAAAGACGACCAGCAGCGCCCCGATAAACAAACCCAGATACAGATGCACCTGCACCCACAGGCTGCGCCACGTTCGCATGCGAGTCGTACGCGGCGCCGCCAGGCCTGCCGAATCGGCAAGGCCCGGACTCGCTGTCTGCATGGATGCGTCCTGGGCCATGGACTTAGAACTCCATCCGGATCGAGCCCATGAAGAACCGGGGCATGCCGGGCTGGATAAAGTACGGCCCTCCGATGGTTCCGGAGTAATAGGTCCTATCGAACAAATTGCTCACATTGAGCTGGGCGGTCATCTTGGTCATCCCCATCCGCCATTCGTAGCTGGCCATCGCGTTGGCAATGACATACCCCGGAAGCTGGAAGGTATTCGCCGTATCGCCTTGCCGCTCGCCGGCCGCCTGGAGCCCTGCACCGACCTTCAGGCCGCGCAGCTTCATGCCCTGGAGGGCTTCATCCTGAAACGCATAGGTGCTCCAGAGGCTGCCCATGTCCTTCGCGGCGTTGAACAAGCGGTTGCCCGTGTTTCCGGGAGTGACCCCTCCCCCGCCATCGTCGGCAAAGTCCTTGGTGACCTTCGCAAAAGGCATGTAGGTATAGGATGCGATCACGCTCCAACCCGGCAGAATCTCGCCGCTCACATCCAGCTCGATCCCGCGCGTCTGCGCCTCTCCGAGCGCCTTGGAAAATATCGGCAGCTCAGGGTCCGGAACGGCTATGTTCTGTTTCGTGAGATCGAAATAGGCCACGGTTGTCCTCAGACGTCCGTCGAAGAACTCCGTCTTGACGCCCGCTTCAAATTGCTGCGCCGTCTGCGGAGGCAGCGGCTGACGTCTGATATCGAACGCGTTCTGGAGGCCGAAGTTCTCCGTGTAACTGCCGTACAGCGAGAGCCATGGCATCGGCTGCCATACCAGACCGACGCGCGGGGAGAGACGATGGTCTTTCCCTGTTCGTTCATTCAGCACCGTATCGTTCGACACAGCGTCGTCATACCGCAACCCTGCCAGCAGATGCAGATTGAGCGGCAGCTTGACCTGATCCTGCAGATAGAAACCATGCCAGGACCGCGACGAGCCGAACGGGCCGTTATCCGCAAGCTGATCAGGGGTTGGGATCCCCACTCCATACACGGGATTGAACACATTGATAGGGAAAAAGGGCGGCCCCCCGATATCGCAACATTTCGCTACGACATACTTATCGGTCTGATACAGATAGTCGTACCCGAACAGCAGCGTATGCTTGAGTATTCCCGTGTCGACATGGCCGGTCAGATTCAGCGAACTCTGATAGCGGTTTTCCTGGTTCCCGCGCGGGGTATCAACCATGAAGCGATCGACGGTGCCATCCGGCTGTACGGCACTAAACGGCACGATCATTCTGCTGCCCAGGCCATGAATGAACTCACCGGAGATCCGGTGGGTAATCTTCCAATCCGAATTCAGTTCATGCGACCAGTTAATGCCGGTAAAGAACCGCTCGTTCTTGCTCTTGCTGAAACTCGGCTCATCCAAATAGCGGCTGACCGGAACCGGAGCCGGCCGGTTTCCAAGAGCCGGAAGGAGACCATCCGATTTCGTGTTGATATTCTGATACTCCAGCTCAGCGGTGATTTGCGTACGCGGGCTGATCTTCCACTGCACCACCGGGGCAAAGAACATGGTTTTGCGATCGACGAAATCACGGAAGGACTCCGAGTTTTCATAGGCGAAATTAAAACGATAGAGCACACTTTTATCTTGGTTCAACGGACCAGTGGCATCGCCGGTCGTGCGGAAGAAGTTATACGAGCCGAATTGTTGCTGCAGCGAATACGCGGGAGTCTCCTGCGGCTGCTTCGTCACCACATTGATGATTCCCCCCGGGTCTGCCCGGCCATAGAGAATCGAGGCAGGCCCCTTCAACACCTCGACTTGCTCGATGTTCGCCGCTTCGACCAGATTATTCGTCGGCCTCAACACCCCGTTCCGATAGTGCGCCGTCGACTCGAATCCGCGAATCATGTACCCATCCCCTCCTTCAATCGCGGAAGGGAATGGCGAGACGCCGCTGACATTTTGTAAGGCCGTTCCTAATCGCACCGCCTGTTGATCCTTCAAGACCTGCTGCGGCACCACCTGAATGGAAAAAGGCGTTTCCATGATCGGCGTATCGGTCTTCGTGGCCGTGGTGGCCTGATCCACCTTGTACGATTCCCGCTGAGCCATGACGTGGACCGGCTTCGCTTCCAACACCGGCACATCGCCCTCGGTGGGAATTGGCATGTCGGCCTGCGACGACGACGGCAAAGGCAGCGGGACGGGGGGCACCACAGGCGGCTGCGCCTCGGATGGAGCCGGCTCGGCGGGCTGCTTGGCTTCAGCGGTTTCCGCTGAGAGAGGCGGCGCCTCCTGACTCTGCTGCGACGGCACCGGCTTGATCGGCCCGATACAAGCCGTGAAAACCGTCAGGCACCCAAGCACCGCGAGCATTTGCCCGACAGCTGCCATGCGTGCGGACCCTGCCTCTGTCTGTATGATGTTCCGAACTGACCGATATAATTGCAATGATGATAACGACATAACTCCCTCTCCTGCGCACACCGGCCTCATGGCGTACACGAACGTGTCTGAAAGCCGGACCCGCAGCTCAATCCGATGCCTTGCCGATGCCCTGCGCAGCAGAAGAGCGCACGGCCTCGTTCAAGGCCGGCCCCTTCGGTCTCAGGCGAGACGTACATCACGCAGGCCGCATCAGACGCAGCAGGCGCCCGGCTTGTGAATATTCAGTGACGTTAAGCGATGGAAATCAGGAGACTTGGGCAGGAGGACCGCGGCCGTGGGCCGTAATCAGAGGAAGGCTGTGCCAGGACACACAGACGAGAACCAAGGGCACGAAGACGGATACCACGACCGGCAGGCTGGGAATCTCGGGCAGCACGAAGGCCGATTCGTCTTCATTGACAGAGCAGGCCCAGACGATCCAGGGGCTGGCGGGGGCCAGGCCATGGTGACACCGGTCGCGATCTATCCCGGCATGGAGATAAAACGCCCGTGATTGTTCCTTCTCCCAGTCGGTGAAGCACGTGGAGCAGACCATCGCCGCCGCGACACGAATGCCGATGAGCAGACAAGCCAGCAAGGCGAACAGACGAGAGATCTGCCCGGACCGGCGACTGTCATGCATCAAGCGGAACACGTTCGGCACAGCCCCCACCTTTCTCACGAAAAGACTGCAACTCTACAAAACCGCCAGGCCGTCCGTCTACCGGCCTCTGCTCACGGATGCTACAGAAATTTATTAGATCTCGATCGGCGAGGTCACGGGGATCGACAGGAGATGCGGGCGGCGAATCCAGCTCTCTATTCCACCCAGATGACGGTCAAGGCCATGGCTTGGGCCGCATCGCGCTGCTTGGCATCGCTCGTGATGAAGGGAATCGTCAATCCTGAGGCGGCTTGAAACATCATGGCCGACGCGATGTGCAGGGCGTCGAGCGTTCTGACATCCGTTTTCTGGACCAGTTCCTCGGCTTGCCGGAGAACGTGCTCGCCTACCTCCACCAGTTCCCAATAGGCTCGGTCTTTGAGCACCCTCGCGCGGATGGCAAGAAAATCTTTTGGCGTGAGGTCGCCGGCGGCTCGCCTCCGGCTGAGCGCCGACATGACCTCAACCGGCGTGACGGCGGAGGACAGAAACCGAAACCGTTGAAGCAGCCGGCGCGTCGCGCTCGAACCTGCCTCCTTGACATACCGCTTCGCCAGCACGCTGGTATCGAAGTAGGCCCAGTGCCGCGAGGTCACGCTTCCTCTCGGTCCATGACAATCGTGCGAGACAACGGCGCCCCATGCACCGATCGAGGGCTCCACGCTGGAAGCGCCCCCCGTTTCGATGCCGCGCGCAAAACCCCGGCAGACTCCAGTCTCCGAATGGCAGAACCCGCTTCATCGGAGGGCCCGATCAACTTCACGACAGCCAGAGGTTTGCCGCGTTCCGTCAACAACACTTCCTTGCCTTGCTTGACGGCCTTCATCAATTGGGAAAATTTCTGATTCGCCTCGCGCAATCCCATTTGCATACGGCCCCCCTTCATGTAGTGATGAGCCTACGTTATGCCGGACTGGAGACTCATGTCAACCTATCGCGCCTGCGCCACCGGGCGAGCATCGCCGAGGGGGGCCGGCTTCTCCCCTGGAGTCTGTGAGGAGCCCCCAAGTAGAACCCTACAACTCACGCGCGGGTCACTCCCAAGCTCACCTGCCGGAAGCCCAGCGCGCGGATGCGATCGACGACCGAGACAAACCGCTCCAACCGCGTCACTTTGTCGGCCCGGACCAGAACCGGCGACTCGCGCGGATAGGCGAGGAGCGTGGCGTCGAGTAGCGCCTCGGCCACCGGGCGATCCGCCACGAACAACTCCCCCTCCGCCGTCACCGTCACGATAAGCGGTTGGTCCGGCCGGTTGCCGGCCGTCGCCGCTTTGGCTAACTCGACTGGCACCTGCCCGGTCGTCACAAAGGTCGCCGTGGTCAATACGATCACGAGCAGCACCAGCATCACGTCGACCAATGGAATCACGTTGATGTTGTTGAGTTCACGATCCATGTTGCGCCTGATGCAGGGTGAGCAGTTCACTCACGCGGCGGCGGAGCACGTTGTTCATGACCACGCAAGGAATGGCGACGAGGAGTCCGACCGCCGTGGCCTTCAGCGCCAGGCTCAGCCCGATCATGATCGTGGCAACCGCCAGCGCTCCGGACGTGCCCATAGTATGGAAAGTAAGCATGATGCCGAGCACCGTGCCGAGCAGGCCGATATAGGGCGCGTTCGCCGCAATGGTCCCGATCACGACTAAATGCTTTGTGAGCGCCATCTCCAACGTGTCGCGATGCTGAAACTCGGCGGGATTGATGCGTTGAAAATACCTCCACCGCTCGATCGCGACGGCAAAGGCCACCAAGCCCAACATCACCAACAGTCCGATCACCCCGTAGTCAACGATCGCTTTCAACTCATCCATCACGGATCTCCGTAGCAACGCACCACCTCACGCCGGAGGCCTGGGCTCGCTGGCCATCTCAACCACTCCCTAAGCTGAATGGGATACGGTACGGCAGGAAGCAGGGAGAGGGAAGCGCATGGGCATGCGCCTCCCTCTATACGGGACTCTCTGCGTGGTCAGCGCAGTCCAACCCCTGTGAATCCCGTCCATCGTCACGACCACGTATCCGCCTCGGGTCTCTTCACATCACGGGCAATCGGCAGACGCCGCAATCCAAGGCATCGCTCGCCACCACACGGCCGATCGCATCGTAAGTCGCATAGGCCCAGCCCTCACGCGAACGGCGCCCCAAGCCCTGGCGATCCAGGCTCGACACCTTTTCCATCACAAAGACCGATCGCAATTGTCCCCCGGTCCCAGGGGCGGACGAGAAGGTTTCCACAACCAGCGCCGTCCCGACGGGAAACGTGTCCTCGTCGGTCACCGATGCCGCCTTCGGACAAACGGCAAATCTCAGATATCGAGCAGCTCCGGACACATCTACATCGGACTCGATCAGCGGCCAGGTCCGATAGTGCTTCGGCACCGGCACACCCGGCACCTGCGCTGGATTCGTCCGCCAGCGGGAGACCGTCAGCGCGATCGCCAGAAGCCGGACAACCACCACGTTGAGCGTGTAGTCGCCAGGATCTTTCCTCTTCACGGCGCTGACGAACGCCGCACGTGTCATTTCGAGACTACCGAGCATGAATCACCTTATCCTTTCCCCGAAGAGCCGGGAATTTGGGAGGAAGGCATCTCCGACGCCCTGAACACCTTACAAGCACACCATCTCTTGTGTAGCCCCGAAGGGCCGGGGACTCGGAGGGAGGCCACCTCCGACTCCCCGGGCAGGCCTGGAAGAAGGGTGCACAACTACCAGACCCGTTTCCGCATCATGTTCGCCGCTTGCTCGCGCGCAGACTCGATCGCACGCGCACTACCTTGCTGCGCCCATTCGATTCCCGGATCGCCTGATCGGTACACTGGCCTTCGATGAGTCCGTTCAGCGATGCGCGAAAGATGCGCAGGCTCCCGCGGCCGATCTTCGTCGCGCGCAAGCGGCCCTCCTCGATCCACCGATAGATCGTCCACTTACTGACCCTGAGCAGCGCGGCCGCCTCTTGGACTCGCAATAACGGTGGCTCCATCCTGTCCTCTCGAACGGCGCGTATGGCGGGGGAGCGCCCAACCCGCGCTCCCCCTGGTGAGACCTGCGTCAGGAGGTCAACCCATCCGCAGATCCCAACGTCTCACCTCATCCCTCGACTAGCGCGCCATACGCTTGTCGAAATACTCGTCATAGCGATGCACGAAATCTTTCGCTGCCAGCGGAGCATGGCACGCGCGGCACTTCGTGAAATCTTCGGCCAACGGCTTCCCGTCCGGACCGAAGGCGGAAAAGACCCAGTTCCCGTTTTTCAGATTGTCCGGCACGTCCTGCCCCCACCCGTCGCCCTTGGCCATCACGAACACTTTCCCGAGATCGCCCTTGATGAGCTTGCCGTCCGCGCCGGTTTCCGGTGCGTCCCCGTTCATCTTGGCCTTGTGTAACTCCATGACCATGACAGTCCCGTTGGGAAACTGCTGGCTCTGGTTCGTTCGCGCCCCGACCTGATTCACAAAGAGCTCGCGTATCTGTTTCGCATCCGGCCGCTGGACCTCAGAGAGAAACTTCGGCCAAGTCTTATAGTCCGACGGATACGCCAATTCGCCGTCCTTCGGCTTCGCCGGCGCCTTCGCCGTCGGAGTCGTCCCCATTTCACTGCATCCCCACAGGAGCAGCACCATCATGATTGCGATTCCGTGTTTCATCTCCAGCCTCCGTTTCAATGATTTATGATTTCGCTTCCCGTGAACCGCCACGATCCACCCAGGCCTTGCAGCCGATTCCTGAGGCCAGCGCCTGCTCAACCGACGCCGCCAATTGCACCGGCGGCACTCCGTCCGGCTGAGAGCGCACCAGCACCGTACCGTGATCGTTCAAGAACTCGACGGCTTGTACCGCCGGGAAACGCCGCAGCGCCCCTTCGACCTCTTCGCGATGGTACTCACAGAACCGCCCCCCGATTTGGACGATGACCTGACTGGCAGCGGCATCTTTCTGCTCCGGCGGGGTCGCCGCCCGCGACGAATCCTCCGCCTGAACCGGCAGGCACACACTCAGGCCCACAGCCAATCCCACCCCCACGAGACCAAGCTTCATAGCTCCCTCTCCTCTTGGTTGATCCACAGATATTTACCCAATGGCCGGAGCGGAGACTCAGTGGAGAGAGTCTGCGCCCCAGTGGGTCCGGGCAAGGAGGCCGCCATACCCGGACCACACAGATGTTTCGAGACAGACCGGGGCACCCCGGATCGCTCAGGTGGAAGGCGTTCAGTGAAGCTCCGGCCAGACTCCCTCGGGAGACTTATGGCCGCAGCATGAAAACATTGAATTGGAACGAACGCGTCCCGCCTGAATTATCCGAGCGGGAGCACTGGAGGAGCACGAGAGCGGAGGAGTGACACCGAAGAGACTGAAACCAGTTGAACGGGAGAAACCACCGGAACCAGCACGACCGACTCAACAACGTCGGCAGGAGCCGATGCCACTAACCCACTCTCCGGAGTGGCCTGGCAGGCCCAGGCACAGAGAGAGGAGTGTGTCGTCTCGTGACTGTCGTGGTGTTGTTCATGCCCGCCGGCAGGGGCGGACCCCGGCAGGGCCAGCGAGCACGTGGCGGCCAAACAGACCAGGGCGACGTACATCACCGCCGTGAGTCCGGCGACGACAGTCCCGACTGATCTGATCGAACGACCGCTCATACGCTCTCTACCCTTTCAGCCTACTCATGTACGCCGATACCCCGAGACTGTCTACCGATGGCTGCTCACTTGTGCTACAGAATCCTGCGCGCCTTATTGGCGGCTTACGGCAACGGCAGCAGCGGGCATCCCCCTCCCTCGCTTTTCTAAGCGCGCTCCCCTTGGTCAATCCAAATGTGCCTTCAAGAACGTTTCCATCTCCTGAAAGACCTGCAGACGGTCCGGTTCACGGCTCAACCAATGATCCCCTCGCGGCAGTTCGACATAGCGATAGTTCTGAACACCGGCAGCCTTCATTGCCTCTGCCATCTCGCGTGAATGCTCGACAGGCACGACGACGTCCGACACGCCATGCATGAGTAACAGCGGCGTACGGATCTCCCTGGCATGAGTGACGGGAGACGTGTCCTTCAAGCGATCCCGATCCGACCACCACCGGCCGATTAGCGCATCGGCCGCGATTTCGCCCCTGACGAAAAACCGCCGCTCATCCACATAGCGTCGAAGGTCTGTGAGCCCGGCAACGCTGATCGCACACCGGTAGAGATCCGGCGTTTTGACCGCGCCCATGAGTGCCGCATAGCCACCGTAGCTCGCCCCAACAATGCAGATACGATTGGCATTCGCGATGCCCTGCTGAATGGCCCACTGCACGGCATCCGTGAGGTCATCCTGCATCTCCAGCCCCCAGCGCTGGAATCCGGCCCGCAAGAACTCCTCCCCATACCCGGACGATCCCCGAAAATTTACCTGGAGCACCGCCCACCCACGGCTGGCGAACAACTGTGCCCAGGAGTCCCAGTGGGCCATGTCGCGCGCCCACGGTCCGCCATGGGGGAAAACCACCAACGGCATTGCGCGCTCATCACGGCCCACTGGTGCGGTGAGATAGCCGTGCAACGCGAGTCCGTCCCGCGCCTGAATCGTGACAGACTTGGGAGCGGCCATCTTTCCGGCATCCACATCGGGGCGGGAGTCGGCAAACCTCACGACCCGATCGTGCTCCCGGTCGAAAATAAAATATTGCGCCGGCTGGACCGCATTTCCCGACGCCACCACGTGACGTCGCCCGTCATGGCTGCTGCTCACAATGACATTCCGGCGGTTCGGCAGCGCGCTATCGATCCTGGCTTGAACCGCCTGAGCCCGCTTGTCCCAATACACCGTCCGAATCCCCTCCGCCGCATACGACACTCCGACGACTGCGCGTAGCCAGTGGGAATAGATCAACGGGCCACCGATATCATACTCGGGGTCCGACGCCACCAATTCCCGTGGCGCGTCCGGCTGATCGATCCTCAGCTTGAACACTGCCTGCCGCCCGTCATGGAGCGCCCGCACATAGAGCACATCGGGATCCCTGTCGAATCCCAACGGGGTTATGCCGGCCTCTTTCGTGAAATCAAACTCAACCAACTCTCGCCACTCATCCGATCCTGACGCGCGCACGATGATGCGTTGCATCGTATTTCGCCCGCCGATCCCCAACCGAACACGCCCTGCTCGATCGGCCATCCAGGCATGAATACGACGAAACCCCTCCGCGTTGCCGGGATTCGCCTGCACAAGACTGCGAGCCCCGGTTTCGACGTTGAGCCGGTAGACATTGGGGGAGTTCGGAATCGTGGCGTCGAGCGCAATCAAAATATGCTTAGGATCGTCAGGAAGAAATGCGACCACTTGATCCTGAATCTGGGAATAATGCTCGGAACCAAAGATCGCATCCGGGCCCTTCGGCTTGATGAGTTCCTGATTGGCTCCGGTTCCATCGCGATTGACGCCGATCAACCGCGTTTCGACCATCCCCACTCTCATTCGGGTGTGGGCAAAGCGAATGCTGACGAGCAAACGCCCGTCATTGACCCATTCAAACCACTGGATGAAATAGTCATCGTTGTCAGACGTCACGACCGCATGGGGATCGGCGCCCGAGGTGGATTGAGTCACGAGGTGAGTCTGGCCGTCCTCATTTCTAAGCACGGCCAGATATTTTCCCGAGGGAGAAAACTTCACGGACCCGACGCGCGGGAGTCGGGCAAACGCTTCCACCGGAGTGGGATCAGCCGCCAATGCGTATGGCGGGCATTCCCACACCATCGCCACCGCAACGCATAAGACCATCGCGAATCGCGTCACGTCCGGTCCCTCCCGATTGAGTGGAAGGGAGCGCGATACTCGGCGCTCCCCTCCCATATCCGCGACACAGCGCCCAACCTTATTCCTAGAACAATCCCAGCGTCACACCGCCGTAGATCGCTCGGCCGTAACCAGCAAAGAAGGCCTGCGATGCGGCGGCTTGCCCATGCGTCTCACCTGAAATAACCTGGCCGGATGCCGCGTACTTCTTGTCGCCGATGTTGTCCAGCTCCAGATAGAACTTGGCGAACCGGAACCAGGAATTCTTGAGCTCGACGTTCTTGTGTATATTCACATTGCCGATCATGTAGGCAGGAATGCCGAACGTATTATTGTTGTTCAAGAAGTAGCTGTTGTAATAGCTCCCCTCGACCCAGCCTCCCCAGCCGCTGGCGGCATGCTCGTATTCCACTTTGGAGTTCAGCACGTCTGTGGGCACGTTGGCCACTTTCTTCCCATCACGCACCAGAAATCCGGCGGCCGTCCGGTCGGAAAAGTTCACGTAACGCGCATCGGTGTGGGTATAGGCGCCGGACAGGCGCAACCCCGATACCGGCCGCCAATCGTACGCGGCTTCAATGCCGCGATACTCAGAGGAGGAGGCATTGATGGCCGTCGTGTTGCTCCCGCTGATCGTCTGCGTGATGATTTCATCCTTGAAGAAGACCCAGAAGCCGACGAGTTGGATCTTGAGATCCTTCGTGAGACTCGACTCCGTCCCGATTTCCGTATTGAGATTTTTCTGCGGTTTCAAGTCAAAGTTCGATCCGGGCAGTCCGGTCACCGGATCTCTCGTGAGCTGACCGAACGTCGGCAAACCATAGCCCGTGGATGCGCGCACCCAATGACGATAGCCCTCCGCCGGCTTCCAGGTCAGCGAGGCTTCCGGCGCCAGATTGGTGAAGTCCCGGTGGGCATTGGGCCTCGACGAGACGGCTCCACCTGTGTAGTTGATCGTTTCGATGCTCATATGCGACTGTTCAAATCCCAACCCGGCAGCCAACGTCCACTTCGGGACAAATTCCAGTTCCTCGCGAAACCGGGCTCCGATATTGCGAATGTTCCCCCGGTTGTTTTGTAACAGCAACCCTCGCGTCCCCTGGCCATCGGCAAGATTTTCAAACGTCTGCCCTTCCTGCTCCATGCTGTTCGCAAAGAATCCGATGTAGCTCTTCAACGGCATGTCGCCGAGGCGGCCATCATGCCGCAAATCGGTGTAATGCTTGTAGTTGGGGTTGATGTTGTCGCTGATCTGATTGAAGGTCTGATTGATATCCTTCACATCATAGTCAGCTTCCACGGTGAGCACGGTGTTGGCATTGAGCTGGCGCTCGTACATGCCGCCGACGATCGTCCGGCGGTCGACCCGCTGTTGATGAAGCCGGTCCGCGGTCGTCGCGCCGGTGCCGCCGACCTGCCGGTCGTCGGCGATAAACTGCGCCTGCGTGAGTCTGGTCGGCACACGGGAGTCCAGCCAGTTCGAAATGGCCTTGAAATAGAAATTCTGCTTGTCGTCGATCTTGAATCGCATATTGAAATTGAGCGTTTGCGTTTTGTATCCGCTGTTCCGAATATACCCGTCCTCCTGAACGTTGCTGGCAAACATGGAGATATCGAGATGCTCGGTTTCCTGGCCGACGGCGAAGGCTTCCTTGTGATAGCCGTAGGAACCGCCGGACAAGAACGTTTCAAATCCATTGATGTCGCTGCCCCGCCTGGTGCGGAAGTGCACCATGCCGCCGAGCGCGTAGTTGTCGTACATAGATGACGAGGCGCCGCGCAGAACTTCGACGCTGCGCATGAACCAGGGGTCGTGGATATCCAAGCGCGACAATCCGTCGGATTGGGTTTGGATAAACCCGTCTTCGTACATCTTGATGTCTCGTACGGCAAAGGACGTCTTTACGCCGGATCCTCGAATCGCAATGCTGAAATCTCGAGGTCCGTTCGCCTGACGAAGAATCACACCCGGCAGCGACTCCATCGATTCCTTCATCGTGCGTGTCGGCTGCGAATCTGTCTCGGCCTGAATCGTCGCCGACAGCGACACCCCTTCCGGCCGCTTTTGGAATCGCTTGCTGACGATGCTCGTGTCGGCCAATTCATATTCCGGCATGGCTCCGGCTGCCTCGACCGCCTCGGTCTGTTCCGGTTTCGCCTTTTCTGTCACCGTCTTCGGCCGCTCCGCCGGAGGCACCGTGGCCTCACGGCCTTTCTGGAGATCTTCCAATTCTTGAAGAATGCCCTTGAGCTGTTCGCGCAACTCCTGTTCGCGCGGCGACGCGGTTGCCTCCGCTAGATTCGGCTCCTGCGCCTGTGCGGGGGCAAGGGATTGCCCCGCCGCCAGCGTTCCGACGACTGTCATGACGATTCCAATCTGACTAACGCACTTCAACGACACCATGGCCCGTACTCCTCTCCCGACAATGAATGATGATGAAACACAGTCCTCCGGCGCGGATGAAGACCGCACAGAGGCGGCACCATCCGCACCAGAGAACGACGATTAAACGATGTGTTTAGTGGGCAGGATGCTCAAAAAGGCTGTCCAGCAAGGCCGCAGCGAGCATGGAGGCGAGGCGTACACAGCGGTACGTTGAGCCTCTATGCGATGCGAGAACGCCGCTGGCGGCCTTTTTCAGCATCCTATTTGAAGTGAGGCGGCGCGCGCGGCTGCGCAAGAGCCGTAAAACACAGAGAGGGCCGGATGGCCCCGAGTAACAGGAATAGCGCCGCAAAAGCCAGCGGCTGCGAATCCGGCGCTGCGGATGGACCGTCAACCGGTTGATTGGCCTGGCAGGCCCAGGCACAGAGGGGCGAATGGGTCACCCCGCTGCTCTGGTGATGGGTTGAGCGCGGCTGCGCCTGATGCGTGAACAGACAGGCCGCGGCACTGACCGACAGCGTCAGATAGACGACGACGGTGGCGAGCGCCAGTGGCAGGGTCCACTTCTTCATTTCGCCTGTTCCATCGCCTGCCGAATCATCGCCACCGCCTCAGGGCTGTCCCACACACGCGGCCCGACCGCCCGACCGGACAAGGTCCCGTCGCGGCCAATCACGATCGTGGTCGGCAATCCGCGCACCATAAAGGATCGCGAGACTTCCTGATCTTCATCGAACAGCACCGGCAGCGTGACGCCCAGATGCGAGAGAAACTGGGCAATGCCTTGACGCTGCAGGTCGGTCGTCACGGTCAACAGGACAAATTGCGCGGGATCGAACTGCTTCTGCAGTCTCGCGAGCGACGGCATTTCCTCTTTACAGGGGCCGCACCAGGTGGCCCAAAAATTCACCAGCACGACTTTGCCTGCCAGATCGCTCAACTTCACCCGCGTGCCGTCCAGCGACGTGAGCTCGAAGGGCACGGCCATGCTTCCAGCCGGCAGCCGACTCATCTTGAGCGCAATAAAGGGATCGTGCGCGCAGACAGTTGAAACCCCGGCCAGGCTGAGCGCAGCCAGCAGTCCGGCAATTCCTAATCCTTTCCGCACAACGTCCACGCTACGGCTCCTGCCTCGCAATGGTCGGAGTCGCCGGCATCTGGATCGTTTGCACCACGATACGATGCGCCGGCATCGCGTGCTCCATCCAGGCCAGCGCGACAAGCCCCTGCGCATTGATTGACAGTGTGGGCGTCTGCCCCTTCTTCTCGTTCAATTTCTGCGGCGCACTGAAGGTCTCCCCGCGATCCAGCGACACACTCATCACGACTTCACGCCGGACCGGCGACTGTTCTTCCCAGACAATGACCAGACGGCCTGCGGGATCGACCGCCATCTGGGGATGGTCCGGGAAGGTGCCCTTGGAGAGATTCAATTTCTGTTTCGGCGAAAATGTTTCGCCCTTGTCATCTGAGTAGGCCAGATAGATCGACGGTGTTTCGTCCGACCCTTCCGTGTACCAGACCACATAGAGACGTCCCTGACGATCCGTTCCCACAGACGCCGGTCGATGCGGACAACCGGGGAATACCCATCGATCATGGCCGACGATCACCGGAGCCGCAAATGTCCGGCCTCCGTCGGTCGAGCGCGCCACGACGGTCTCGCGGAGATCCCCCGGGAGAATTTTGCGCCAGGCGACATACAGCGTCCCGTCAGGACTGCTGGTCATGGATGTCCGGCAACACACACAGGTATTTTCATCGACCTTGAGATTCTTTTCGGCTGTGCGCCCACGATCGGTAGAACGCGCGGTAAACGTGCCGGATTCTTTCTTGCCCTCTCGCCCGTCGATCCAGGCCATGTGGACGACGCCGTCGGGCGCCACATGGATCGAATCGAAACTATGGCCGATGACTTGCTGATCGTCGTTCACCAACACCGACGGCTGGAAGGTTTTCCCGCCATCGGTCGATCGGCTGAGACGGAGATCGTTGGAGAAGGGCTTGTCCGGCGTCATCTTCGGATGGGTCACGGCCCAGGTCATCAGCACTTCATCCCCGGATACGGCCAGCGCCGGCGCCTCCTGACGGCTATAGGGCACCTCACCCGGGCCGTTCACACGCACAAGTTCGCCGATGGAAGCCCCGGCCTTCTCGATGCGTGAGTACAGCACCGTACGAGTCTCCTTCTCTTCCTCGACCCAGGCAAGAGAGATGTGCCCCTGGTCATCGATCCGGACGGAGGGCCCCACGACGCTCCGTACTTTGCGGTCTGCCGTCACTTTGGGGCCGAAGATCACCGCAGGCTGGGACTCCGCCAACGCGATCGTGGCACAGAGCATCAGGCTGCTGCCGACTCCTATGCACCCATACATTGCGCTCTTTAATATGGCGCGTCTGGATTCTGAGTGAGCCGATGAACGCAGAGACCCATTCGGAATGATGCTAGCCTCTCTTGCCTTCCCCTCCTTCGTAAGGAGGGGCAAGGGGAGGTCGAGTCCGCCGGCTGCCGTCATCAGCGCGGTGATTCGTAAGCCGCACCGTCGCCCATGAGGCTCTACCCCTCCTTGCCTCCCCTTACAAAGGGGAGGGCGGAGAGCGGCTTGACCACAAGACGCTGGGAAACTCTGGCGCAAGGGATACTTGACCCACTCGATGTCCTGAAGCACTTTTAATATTCGCGTCATGCGTCTCATGGATGGTTCCTACCCCGCAAGGCTATAGACAATCGGTACATACACCGCGACTTCCGGAGCGCTCAAGGCTTGTTTCATATGGATGGGACAAGCCAATCGAACGGTCTCCATCGCCGCGCGATCGAGCACGTCGTGGCCCGAACTCCGATGCACTACCACATCGACCAAATGACCGTCGGCGCGGAGGACCACGCGCAACACGACTTTCCCTTCCGATCCGTTCAGACGAGCGGAGCTGGGATAGCGCGTCAGCTCCTTGATGCGCCGGCCGAGCGACTCCGCCAGCCAGGCATTGTCGGCTTTCGTCGCCGGGCGAACGGAAGCCGCGTTGGCAACGACAGGCGCATTGGCATGGTGAGGCGGTGCCTGGGCCGGAGCGGCGGCCGGGGCCGATTCAGCCACAGCCGGAGCAGATGCGGCGGCCACCGGCTCTGTTGCCCTCTTTGCAGATCCGTCCCTCACCGCCACGAGCGGTCGCCATTCCGGCGCCATCTCTTCAGGAGACGGGCTCTCTTGATGAATCACAGGGGCAGACTCCGCATGATGAGCGCGGGATGGCGCGGGAGGATCATACGCCTGCGCTGCTACAGTCGTTTCGACCGGCGGCGCGACTTCCTTGACGACAGGGGCCGGATGCGGCTCGTGCAGGACCGGCTCCGGCTTCACTTCTTCCTTCTTGCTGTCTTCTTTCTTCGTTTCTTGCGGCGCAACCGGCTGGACCTTTGCCTGAACGATTTCCGGCACAGGCTCCGGCTTAGGCGGGGCAATCGTCGGGTGAACGATCTCCGGACTGGACTGGGTCGCCACGCGGTCCATGGCCATATCAGGCGTCGGTTCTACCGGCTGAACAGGCTGCGGGGTCTGAACGGTCCGAACCGGGGTCGGCTTCGCCGCCTGAACCGTCGGTGTGGATTGCGGCGTCTCGGTGTGAGGAACGTCCGGTGAGGGCGGTACGAGCGCGACCTCCCACTGGAAGAGTTCTTCCTTGATGATGGGCTGCACCTGCGTCGCCAACACAAACGCGACGCAGAGCGCCAGTCCGTGTACGGCGAACGACACGCCCCAGGCTGAAAAAGGAAACCGGTCTTGCTCTTGTGCGATCATCACGGCATCACCTTATGAAGGCCCCCTGCATGACTACTCAACCAGCGACCACGGCCCCTCTTTGTACGGGCGGAATCCCTGGCTCGTCTACTGCTGAATACCGACGGATGCTACAAGCATCCGTCGGTATCGAACATCGCACATACTGCGGAGCTTATTGAACAGCGGAGCCCACAGGAGACAGTTCTCGGCTATGAACGAACAAGCCGGAAGACACGTCATCCGTCCGGTTCTGTTCAACAAGGTTCTCGATCGACCGGCTAAACACCCGCAGACTGCCGCGGCCGATCTTGGTGCCTTCCAACCGGCCCTGCTCCACCCAGCGATAGATCGTCCATCGGCTGACGGCAAGTGCCGCCGCCGCCTCTTCAACACGCAACAGTGATTTGTTCATGATCCTCTCACTTTCCGGTTGCGGGAAGGAAGCGGGATGTCCCGCTTCCTTCCACATCCATGGTGATAGAGCCGACGTTCTCGCCTTACTCCGGCATTCCGTGATCATCGAGCCGCTCCGCCAACACTGCTGGCGCAGCCGCCGATCCGCCGGTTAAAGAGGACATCGCCTGATTGCCGGCCGCCGCCGTGCCGGCCGCATAGAACATTACTGCACCGGGATTTCCCCCAATGAGTAAGCTGCCGGTTAGCTGATGACTGCTGTTGATAAGAGATACGGACCCCGTCGATCCTGCCGTTCCGTTCGAGACCAAGACTGCGCTCGCCTGACCGGCGCCTTGGACCAGCACATCGAAATTGTGTCCAGCTGCCGCCACCAGACCAATCTCCGCCAGCAATTGCGGCGCAGCCGGGAAGGTCGAAGGGTTGTACACAAACAAGCGATTCTTCTTCTGAGCCGCCTGTTGTGCTGGATTTCCCGTCGCAGTATCAGACGCCAGCAGGTACATTCGCTGACCGTCCGGTGTGAACTTGAAGGTAGAAGGAACAACATCCGCAAGATCCGGCAACGGAGTTATCGTCAGGGCGCCGGCAGCGGCAAGATCCACCACCGCGAGCTTCCCGATGATGTTAGTGGTATTGGTCGCAATATCTCTCCCACGGAGGAAGAGGAACCGCCCGTCTGGCGTGATCCCGTATGACGTATAGGGCGTGCCGGTCAAACTCAGCCTTCTGGTAATCGCCGCCTTGTTATCGCCAACACCCTTCACAATGAGCTTCGGATCGACCTCGATGATCTCTTTGTACGCAGTCTGCATACTATAAATCTTGCCGACGGCCTTCGACCAGCGGATGCCGTGCGGGTTTGAGCCGTTCGCCGTAAACGGAACGGTGATAGCTGTGGCATTCTCGTTATCGCAGGCCGCTCCCGCCGGAGTCAGACCTGCCTGGCCCGCATCCGTGCAGAGATCAAGACGGGCAACCAAAGAACGGTACGTAAGTGATGCTTGATTGTTATCGAGAAACGCGATTTGCCCGCCCTTCTCCTGGGTGACGGCGGCGTACTTGGGAATGGTCGCGTCAGTCGTCGTAGGTTGGGAAAACGCCGCAACTTGATGACCGGAAGCAAGGGTGCACGTAGTACCCACAACGGTTGGAGGATTTCCGCCTGGCCCGATGTGGGAATTGTGCAAAACTGTGACCGATGTACCTGCCGCGCAGTTGATAGGGTCGCTGCCATTCGTCGCATCGCCGTCGTTCATCGACCACAGGACTTCTCCGTCGGTCGGGTCCCGGTAGATGTGGACGGGACGTGTGCCGGTAGCCAGATTGGCTTCATGGATCGGCGTGGCGCCGCTAAGCGGATCGATAGTCGCAACCTTATTCCCGGCGCCGAGGTTCACGAAGACCCATTCCCCACTTGAAACTTGCATGTCTCCCAGCGCGTTTCCCTCGAATTCGTTCGCACTCCCCATCGTCGAGACGATTTTCAAGTTGCCCTGCGCGTCAGTGCCGACCACGGAGAGCGTCTTGTCGTCACGGTTATTGACGAACGCAATCGGCCCCTGGAGCGCTGCGCTGCCGCCGGAGGTCGCAACCGGGGCAGAGGAATCGCCCGAGCTGCAACTGGCAAGGCCGATTAACGCCAGACCGAGTAGGCCGGTCTTGGCATAGGTTGAATACTGCTTTCTCGCACTGATGAATCTCATAATCTGTTCCTTCCTCAATTCCTGTCTTGATGCCCATGTTGTCTTCTGTTATTTCAGAAAGCCGCCGTATCATTCATACGGCCGGCGGGCCGCGGGGGATGGCTCCCAATCGATGGACCACTGTCTGGAGGGACCGGCCGGCTGCGAATGGAAGATAGCTTGAGGGGTCGGCCAGAGAACCGGGCCCTCTGCCGCCGGTGGCCTGCGCATCAACGCCGTCGCAGTGCCAGACACAATGGCTCTGACTATGCTGTGCGTGATGTGACGTCCCTTGCGGACAATGGGGTGTCGTCCATTGGGGTGTCAGACTGCCATAGGCCGCCGACACCGAGCCCGCAATCCACAGGAGGGCGCAAAGCCCTGCCAACGTGCGCGCGATCGCTCCCGGCATGACAACTCTTCGATATTCTATCGCTCGTGCCACCATTGACCTGCGTCGCCTATGAGCCGCTCAACAGTTGAAATGATTTCGTGAGCCCGAACACGTAACTGACTTGTTGCTCCAAGTTGCCGTTGAAATCCCGCATGACCGGAATTTGCGCGATGAAATACATCGACGCATAGTTCCAGAGGTTCAGCATGATGCCGGGCGAATAGGCCATGTAGGTGGAGCCGGTCGTCGGAATAGCACGGAACCGCACCGTCGGATCGAGCAGAATCGCCGCACCGCCCGGATTGAACTGAAACAAGGAAGCGTCCATCGCATCGTTTTGCATCCAGCGGTAGTTCACCTGCTGCGTCAGCACGAACCAGGGCGCCTGCTCGACCGGAATGATGTTGAACCCGGCGCTGAGATTGACCTCATCGCCGAATTTATAGCCGTCGCTGTTTTTGAGTGTGTGCCGGTAGCTCGCCAACGCGAACTGATTCAGCCGGTGCGGGATGAGTTCGTAGCTCTGATAGATCGACGGGACAAATCCAAAATTCCCCTTGCCGATCTGCAAGGTCGACTCGGCCAATGAACCGCCCTGCACCCGCTGCCCGTAGTCGCCCGTCGGCAAATCGACGCCCATGCCCACGACAATCATGCTGCGGAGTGTCGGCAAGACGTTGTATTTGAGGCTGACGCGCACATCGCCGATGCCTTTGTCACTATAGGGCACCGGCGTCAGGCCGCCGATCTGGGCATCGGAATTCACTTGTTTGTAGGGCACGGTCACTTGGAGGCCGAATCGCTCGGTCAACCCGTAGTTCATATCCAGGGTGGCGGTGCGCATGAGGGTGCGGATCTGGTTGGCATTCAAGTTGGCCAGTGTCAGCGTCTTGTTGCCTTGATTGGAAAACGGGATGCTCCCGCCCTGCCCCGACGGTGCCTCCATCGGCGTGTAGTTATAAATCGCGTTGACAGTCAGTAAGCCGGCCATCGGGACCTGCTGTTGCGATCCGATCACGACGAAGCAACTCACGGAGCCGCACGAGGCCTGAACCGAGCCAGGACGCACAGCCCCCACGCTCAGAAAGAGGGCGCCAAGAGAGAGAAGAACGAGCCGACAGGATCGGGAAAGGAACATCATGGGTCTCACAATGGTTGAGGTGATGGCACCGGAGAGGCCGCGGGCTTCCACCGCCTCTCTGGGTATTTCAATTGTCGTGAATCGAAGAAATTAGCTGAGGAGCGCGGGAGGTCCGCGGAAGAAGCGGGAGACGGATGAAGTAGTGGCTACGCGATCACTGTGCTGTGTATCGGCCAGCTCGACGAACTGCAGAGATGAGCTAAAGACCACCGCCGCCGTGTCGATGCTCTGACCGGCAGCACATTCCCAGGCGCACAGACCGGTGGAATGCGTGCCGGCCTGATGCTTCGCATGGTGATCGGCATGGGCGACCGCCGGCACTGCCAGGAGCCCGTTCACGAGCACGAGACAGAGCAGCAGCGACCAGACCAACCAGGATTGTTTCAATCTCACCATCATAAGAAACTATCGAAGCGAGGCCGCTTTAACCGGTTCTTGCTGTTGAATCTTCGCGACCAGGTCGTTGATCATCTGCTCGGTCAGCAAGCCACCCTTGATATATTCCTGCACGCGGCCCTGCTGATCGATAAACACACTCACGGGTAAACCGAACACACCGAACTGGTTCGCCACTTTATTGTCGCGATCCATCAAGACAGGAAAGGTATGGCCATACTGCTTGATGTGCTCGCGAACTTTCCCTTCGTCTTCGAGTTCATTGATCGCGAGCACGACAAACCCCTTGTCCCGCAACTTGTCGAAGCTGGCTTGCATGGCCGGCATTTCCGTCGTGCATGGCTTGCACCAGGTCGCCCAGAAATTCACCAACACAACCTTGCCACGGTACTGACTGAGGCTATGCGTCTTGCCGTCGAGATCTGTCAGACGGAATTCATCGGCCGGCGTGCCGACCGTCGGAACCCGCGACCCCATGCTCCAGGATTCCGGCAGCCCCGTCGCTCCTGCGAAGGCGAACGCCAGTGCGGCGGCTAATACATATCGACCGTATCGGGTGCTTCTCATGAAGGCTACTCCTTAAACACTGGCTCCCGCGCTATCAGCGGAGGATGACCAGTTCGACAACACCTGCACCTATGTATTCAAACAGTGCGCGAGAACAGAGAGAGCTAGGCGATTGGAGGAGCACGAGTGGAGCGGAATGCGGGAACCACATTATAAGGGGAGAAGAACGACAGCTGGTCGAGCGTCTCAAGCAATGTTGCAAGGGGAGCAACGGGAGCAACAGTTGCATCGTGTGTCTGACCGGCCGCACAAGACCATGCGCAAAAGACCGACCCATGTGTGGCCGCTTGGTGGTGGCTATGCTGGTTTTCGTGGAGGACCGATTGGGCGGACGCAACTCCGCTGATCCCGATCACACAGAAGATCACGAATACTGCAACAAGAGTCTGCCAACGACGAATCATAAGTCACAGCCAGGGGAAAGAATGGCTGCATGCTACTCGGGAGTAGTGCGGAGAGTCAAGACAGACCCTGCCGGATCGCCCTCCCTACCTTCCTGGTAGGATTCGGAAAAAGTTTGCTGTATACTGCGCGGACTATTTTGTGCGGTAGATCGACCTCTCCCGCAAGTACTATCCTAATCACTCGACGACATCCTCTATGCTGACACAACTCCTGAATCTCGTCTTTGGCAGTAAGAACGACCGTGAAATCAAAGCGTTGATGCCCGTTGTGGCGCGCATCAACGACTTGGAGTCCAGCCTTACGCCCTTGTCGGATCAGGACCTGGTCGGAAAAACTCAGGTCTTCAAACAGCGCCTGGCCGACGGCCAGACGCTCGACGACATCCTGCCAGAAGCCTTTGCCGTCTGCCGCGAGATGTCCCGCCGCCGGCTGAATATGCGCCATTTCGATGTCCAGCTCATCGGCGGCATGATCCTGCACCGCGGCCGGATCTCGGAAATGAAGACCGGTGAAGGCAAGACACTCGTCGCGACCCTGCCGATCTATCTAAACGCGCTCGAAGGCAAAGGCGTGCACCTGATTACGGTGAACGACTACCTCGCCAAGCGCGATGCCCAATGGATGGCGCAGCTGTACCATGCGCTGGGATTGTCCGTCGGCATCATCCAGCACGACGCGTCGTTTCTCTATGATCCGACCTACGACGCGGCTGACAAGCGCTTGCAGTCCCTCCGCCCCTGCACGAGGCGGGAGGCCTATCACGCCGACATCACCTACGGGACCAACAACGAATACGGGTTCGATTATCTGCGCGATAACCTGATCGTGAGCGAATTAGGCCAGTGCGTCCAACGCGAACTGAACTTCGCGATCGTCGACGAGGTGGACAGCATCCTCATCGACGAAGCCCGCACGCCATTGATCATCTCCGGCCCGACCGATCAGACCACCGATCTGTACTACCGGATCAACTCCGTGATCCCGCAGCTGAAGCCCGAACACGACTTTACGATCGAAGAGAAAACCAAGACCGCCTCGTTGACGGAAGAGGGCAACATCCGGGTTGAGAAGCTCCTGGGCGTAGACAACCTCTACGATCCGGACAACATGGATCTGGTCCACCATGTCGTCAAGGCACTCCAGGCCTACGCGTTATATAAGCGCGATGTCGATTATGTCGTGAAAGACGGCGAGGTCATCATCGTCGATGAGTTCACCGGGCGCCTCATGCCGGGCCGCCGCTGGAGCGACGGGCTCCATCAGGCCGTGGAAGCCAAAGAAGGCGTGAAAATCGCCAACGAGAATCAGACGCTGGCCTCCGTCACGTTCCAGAACTACTTCCGCATGTACAAGAAACTCGGCGGCATGACCGGCACGGCCGACACGGAAGCCGCAGAGTTCGCCAAGATTTACAATCTGGACGTGAACGTGGTCCCGACGAACCGGAAGATGGTCCGCCTCGACTACGCCGATGTGGTCTATCGCACAGAGAAGGAAAAGTTTGAGGCCATCGTCGAGGAGATCAAGGACTGCAATGAACGCGGACAGCCGGTGCTCGTCGGCACGATCTCCATTGAAAAGTCAGAAAAGCTCTCCGGCTTGCTGAGCCGAAACGGGGTCAAACACAACGTCCTCAACGCCAAACAGCATGAGCGCGAGGCGGAAATCGTCGCCCAGGCCGGACGCAAAGGCGCCGTCACCATCGCCACCAACATGGCGGGCCGCGGCACCGACATTCTCCTCGGCGGCAACGCCGATTTTATGTTCAAGCAGATTCTCTATCGCGAAGAGAACCTGCCGGAATCGCGCAAGCTGGAAGTCTTCGAAGAGATTCGCAGCGACTGCGAGAAGAACAAACAGGAAGTCGTCGCGGCCGGCGGCTTGCACATCCTCGGCACCGAACGGCACGAGAGCCGCCGCATCGACAACCAGCTGCGCGGCCGCGCCGGCCGTCAGGGCGATGCCGGATCATCCAGATTCTATTTGTCCCTCGAAGACGACCTCATGCGGATCTTCGCCTCCGAGCGCGTCTCGCAATTGATGCTGAAACTCGGCATGGAAGAAGGTGTGCCCATCGAACACGGCATGGTCACCCGCGCCATCGCCAATGCGCAGAAGAAGGTCGAAGCGCATAACTTCGAGATTCGCAAACAGCTGCTCGAATACGACGATGTGATGAATAAGCAGCGCGAAGTCATCTATCAGCACCGCCATGCCGTGCTGGCCGGCGAGAATCTGAAAGCCGACCTCCTCGATATGATGGCGGGCATGATCGACTCCGCCATGGCCATCTTCTGTCCGGCCGAACAGTATCCGGAAGAGTGGGACATGCCCGGCCTCGTCGAAATGATGCACGGCCAATTCGGGCTCGACATCACGCAAGGCAAGCAGGACCACGGCGATTCGCTCCGCGATCTCGGCCGCGACGCGCTGATCGAAGATCTCAAAAAACTCGTGCACGACGGCTACGAGCGGAAGGAACAGGAGCTGGGCTCTGAGCTGATGCGCTTCCTGGAAAAGACTTTCATGCTCCAGGTCATCGACCACCATTGGAAAGACCATCTCCTCGGCATGGACCATCTGCGCGACGGCATCGGCCTCCGCGGCTACGGGCAGAAGGATCCGCTGATCGAATACAAGAAGGAAGGCTACGACCTCTTCGCCGGCATGATGCAGCGGGTTAAATCGGATGCTTTGGAACGGCTGTTCCGCGTCCAGGCCGTAAAACATGAGGAAAGTGAGTCCGCCCCTGCCGCGCCGCCGCCTCCCCCCCCGGTCATCTCGCGCCCGCAGCCCACTCTCACGCTGAATCGTGGAGAAGCCGCCGAAGCTCCCAAAACCGTGGAGCGGGTCGACGATAAAGTCGGCCGGAACGATCCCTGCCCCTGCGGGAGCGGGAAAAAGTACAAAAAGTGCCACGGAACCTAGCCGCATAACGGCCAGACATGCGCCCACAATTTCAGGCGAAACCCTCCCACACAAATTCGCGAGACGCGCTTCATGCGTATCGCCTTTCTCACTGATTTCACCTTGACTTAGCGAAGGCTGGAAGGCTACTCTAGCCCACTTTTTGACCGTCTCGACGGGTGAAGTCTACCGGTCGTGGATTGGTGTATTCACTGACGCGCCTTGTCAGCAGAGAAACGGACTTCTTTGTGACGATCGGGCATCCTGAACTCGTTGCCGCCATGACCGCCGAGATTGCCGCCTCGGGTCCGATACCCTTCGTCCGTTTTATGGAACTGGCGCTCTATCATCCCCAATTCGGCTACTACATGCGTCCGCCGGAGTCCGGTGCCGAGCGCATCGGCTGGTCCGGCGACTTCTATACCAGTTCAGACGTCCATCCGATTCTCGGCCAGGCGCTGGCGAAACAGGCGCGTCAGCTCGACGCCATCCTCGGACATCCCGATCCCTTCACCGTCGTCGAGATGGGACCGGGAAAAGGCTTACTGGCCAAGCATTTCCTGTCGGCCTGCCGCGTGAATCCGGATGACTCGTTCAGCCAACGCCTCCGCTATGTGCTCGTTGAGCGAAGTCCGGCGATGCGGGAGTTGCAGCGCCGGAATCTGCTGCACGGGCTCTGCGAGCCGGGCCGCATTACCTGGCTTGAAGGACTCGATTCGCTGGCAGAACAGAGCGTCACCGGCCTGTGTTTCAGCAACGAATTGCCCGATGCGTTTCCGGTCCACCGAATCCAGATCGAGAACGGCCGGGCGCAGGAAATCTACGTCGACTATGACGGCACGACATTCGTGGAATGTCTCCGCCCCTTGTCGTCGCCGGAGATCCACCAGTATCTGGACAACCTGAAACTGACGCTTCCGGACGGCTACCAGACGGAGATCAACACGGCTGCGGTGCGCTGGATGGAACAGGTCGCCCGCGCGATTGACCGCGGCCTGGCGATTACAATCGATTACGGCCACACCGCGCAGGATCTCTACGGACCCGATCGCGCGAAGGGAACGCTGCTCTGCTACTACTCGCAGATGACCTCGGAAAATCCTTATGAGCGGGTCGGTCTCCAGGACATGACCTCCCATGTAGACTTTTCGACCCTCGCCACCGTCGGCGAAGAGCAGGGTCTACGCGTGACCGGCTTTACCAATCAGATGAGCTTCCTGATGGGGCTCGGCCTGGAAGACGTGCTCTCGAAGATGGATCCCGAAGGCGCCGAGTTTCGCGCGGCCATTCATCTGGTAAGACCGGAAGGGATGGGGCGCACATTCAAGGTGCTCATTCAGCATAAAGGCATCGAGATGCCGACGCTCGACGGACTGGCCTTCAAGCCGTTCTTCGGATCCGCATTAACGTTGCATCACGCGGCCTAAGGAACGACATGGGAAACGCCGACGTACCAGCGAACTATCTTCCGATCCTCCTGTTTATCGGGATCGCGATCGCCTTCGGCGCCGTGTCGCTGCTGGCCGGATGGTTCGTCCGGCCGAGCCGTCCTTACCGCGCCAAGTTGGCTCCTTACGAAAGCGGCAGCCCGCTGTTTCAGGACGCCCGCGTCCAGATCCCGATGCGCTATTACATTATCGCGATGCTGTTCGTGATCTTCGATATCGAGATCGTCTACATGTTTCCCTGGGCCGTGGCATTTTCAAAGCTCGGGTTCGTCGGACTCGCGGAAATGGTGACCTTCATCGGCATCCTGGTCGTCGGATTCTGGTACGCCTGGAAAAAGGGAGCACTGGAATGGGACTGAAGAGTGCGGCGTGCATCACACGCGTCACCTGTCACGTGTCACGGGGTTGGACATGAGCTTTTTAGAACGACAATTCGAAGCCAATATCCTCACGACGAATCTGGACGCGGTCGTGAATTGGGCGCGGAAGTCGGCCCTCTGGCCGATGACCTTCGGTCTCGCCTGTTGCGCGATCGAGATGATCGCCAGCGTGTCGTCCCGCTATGACCTCGACCGGTTCGGCGCCGGCGTGTTCCGCGCTTCCCCGCGCCAGTCGGATCTGATGATCATTGCCGGCACGGTCACCCGTAAGATGGCTCCCGTGATCCGCCGGATCTACGACCAGATGCCGGAGCCGCGCTATGTGATTTCGATGGGCTCCTGCGCCACTTCCGGCAATCACTACAACAGCTACGCGGTGGTACAGGGCGTGGATCAAATCATTCCGGTGGATGTGTATGTGCCGGGCTGCCCGCCTCGGCCGGAGGCGCTGCTGGATGGGTTGCTGAAACTCCAAGAGAAGATTCAACGCGAAAAGGTGTTTGTGAAGTAATGCTGCAAGCGCTGGCCGACAGGCTCGTGAAACAATTTCCGGACGCCGTGCTCTCCGTCGATCTCGATACGGGCCGCGGTGAAATGGCCGCACAGGTGCGCGCAGCGGACATGCTGACAGTCGCCCGCTACCTGCACGACGAGCCCGAGATGGCCTTCGACCACATTACCGATATCTGCTCGGCGGATTACCCCGCAGACCAAAACCGGTTTGAGGTGATTTATCATCTGCTGTCTCTGCCGCACGGCCGCCGGATCCGGGTGAAAGCCCGTGTCACCGAAGACAACCCGTCAATCCCTTCGGTGACGAGCGTGTGGCGCGGCGCGGAATTTCTCGAACGGGAAGTGTTCGACATGATGGGCATCATTTTTACAGGCCATCCGGACCTCCGCCGGATTCTCATGCCGGAAGACTATGCCGAAGGCTATCCGCTCCGGAAAGATTTCCCCGCGGAGGGCCGCGGCTGGCGCAGCCAGTTCGACTTTATTCCGCGCCTCGACGAAGCGCCGGAGGAGATGACCGAAGGCGAGTATTCGGAAGCGGAAAAGAAACCGTTCATTGCCGCGAACGGCGCTCCCGGATCGCGCCGGCGTGAAGAACTCCTCTTGAACATGGGGCCGCAGCATCCCAGCACCCACGGCGTGTTGCGCGTCGTACTGGAACTCGACGGGGAGCGCATCGTGAAAGCCACGCCGGATCTCGGCTATCTCCACCGCGGCGTCGAAAAGCTGGCCGAGGGCCTGGCCTACATGCAGGTCATTCCGCATACCGACCGGCTCGATTACGTCTGCGCCATGGCCAACAATTACGCTTACGTACGAGCTGTGGAAAAACTGCTCGACATCACTATCCCTGAGCGCGCCGAATACATCCGTACGCTGGTGGCGGAGATGCAGCGCATCATCGGCCACTTGTTCTGGCTGGGCACGCAGGCGCTCGACATCGGCGCCATGACCGTCTTTTTCTGGACCTTCCGCGAGCGGGAGATTCTACTGGACCTGTTCGAACAGCTCTGCGGCGCGCGCCTGACGCTCAATTATTACCGGATCGGCGGAGTCGACAGCGACTTCACGCCGGAGCTTGTCCTGCGGCTGCGCGCGTTCCTGAGCACGTTCCCGCAGAAGGTGGCCGAATACGATTCGCTCATCGCCTCCAACCGCATCTGGATCGGACGCACGAAGAACGTGGCCGTCATTTCCGGTGAAGATGCGATCAATTTCGGGCTTACCGGCCCCACGCTCCGCGGCTCCGGAGTCGACTACGATATTCGCAAACTGGAACCGTACGGAGTCTACGACAAGGTGGAGTGGGATGTGCCACTCGGAAAACATGGCGACACCTACGACCGGTACTGGGTCCGGATGGAAGAAATGCGTCAGAGCGCGCGGATCATCGCACAATGCCTGGATCAAATGCCCCAGGGGCCCATCATGGCGGATGTGCCGCAATACATCCCGCCGCCCAAGCAACAAGTCATGCGGGACATGGAGAGCCTGATCCACCATTTCATTATTTTCACGCAAGGGTTCAAGCCGCCGAAAGGCGAAACCTATTGCGCCACCGAAGCCCCGAAGGGCGAGTTGGGATTCTTCATCATCAGCGACGGCAGCCCACGTCCCTATCGATTGAAGATCCGCTCTCCCTCGTTCGTCCACATGGGCGCATTCGATCATATGGCGCGGGGATATTTGATTTCCGACATCATCACAATCTTCGGGTCCTATGACATCGTGATGGGGGAGTGCGATAGATGAGGTGTGTCACCCAGGATGCTCCTGTGCTCGCTGCCCGCGCACGATGGGAATGTGCTCGGTCAATGCGCGCAGCTTGGAACATCCTGGCCGCCACCTCAGTGAAGAGAAGTGGGGGGAGAAGGTGCTGAAGGAAAAGTACGGAAAAGAAATCGAGGAGATTCTCTCCCGGTACCCCGTGAAACGGTCGGCACTGATTCCATTGCTGTATCTCGCGCAACGTGAGCATGGCTACGTGACGGAAGCGGCGATGACGGAAATCGCCGGCTTGTTGAAGCTGACGCCGCCGCAGGTCTATGAGACCGCGACCTTCTACACGATGCTGAACCTCAAGAAGGTCGGCACACACCATATCCAGGTGTGCAAGTCGCTCATGTGTGCGCTGGTCGGCTCGGACACCGTGATCGGCTGGATCAAGACCAAGCTCGGAATCGCCCCCGGCGAAACAACGGCCGATGGTCTGTTTACACTGACCGCCGTCGAATGCCTGGCGGCCTGCGGCACCGCACCGATGATGCAGATCAACGACGACTATTATGAACGGCTGACGGAAGAGAAGGTCGACAAAATCCTGGCAGACCTCCGGACCAACGGAACCAGCCCGTTGAAAAGCGGCCCCTATATGTGGCCGGAATCAGCGAAACCGGGAGCGTGAAGCGTGAAGCGTATCTCGTCGTTCGCAAATAGGAACCGGTCCGGATCGCGCTTCACGAGCGACGCTTCACGAACAACGGGTTGTTGAGATGCCGAAACACGAACTGGTCCTTCTGAAAAATATGATGCAGCCCGGGTACACCGGGTCCTTGGCGGACTACGAAAAGACCGGCGGCTATCAGGCCATGCGCAACACGCTCGGCAAAATCGCACCGACCGACGTGACCACCACGGTCATGAAATCCGGTCTGCGCGGCCGGGGCGGCGCCGGTTTCCCGACCGGCGTGAAGTGGGGGTTTCTCCCGAAAGACTATCAAGGCCCGCGCTATCTCTGCTGCAATGCCGACGAAAGCGAACCCGGAACGTTCAAGGACCGGCAGCTCATGGAGCGGGATCCGCACCAGCTCCTCGAAGGCATTGTGCTGGCCTGCTACGCGATCGGCGCCCAATCCGCCTACATTTATATCCGCGGTGAAATGGTCCTCGGGTCCAAGATCCTGGAACGAGCCATCGGGGAAGCCCGCGCCGCCGGCTACATCGGCAAGAACATCCTCGGAACCGGCATCACCGTGGACGTCTGGGTCCATCGCGGCGCCGGCGCCTACATCTGCGGAGAAGAAACGGCGCTGCTCGAATCCTTGGAAGGCAAGCGCGGCCTCCCGCGAGTGAAGCCGCCGTTCCCGGCGACCCACGGTCTCTACAACAAGCCGACCGTCGTCAACAACGTCGAGACGCTGGCCAATCTGCCGCATATCCTGTCGCGCGGGCCGGAATGGTTCGCCTCCATCGGCTCGCCGCCCAAGAGCACCGGCACACGCGTCTTCTGCGTGAGCGGCCATGTGAAACGTCCCGGCAACTATGAATTGCCGATGGGTGTGACCATTCGCGAGCTGGTCTTTGAACATGCCGGCGGCATGCGGTCGGACAAGCCGTTGAAAGCCTTTATCCCGGGCGGGGCCTCGGCCCCCTTTCTGACACCCGATCATCTGGATGTGAAGCTGGATTTTGAGTCCGTCGCAGCGGCCGGGTCGATGCTCGGCTCCGGCGGAGTCACCGTCATGGAGGAAGGTACCAGTATGGTCTGGGCCGCACTCCGGTTGATGGAATTTTTCTATCACGAGTCCTGCGGCAAGTGCAGCCCCTGCCGGGAAGGCAGCTCCTGGCTCGTGCAGACCATGCGCCGGATTATGGCCAAACGCGGCCAGATGCAAGACCTTGAAACCCTCACAGATCTGTGCAAGAACATCGCGGGCCGCACGGTCTGCGCCTTCGGCGATGCCGAGGTATCGCCGATCATGAGCACGTTGAAACATTGGCGGCACGAATACGTGACGTTGATTCACGAAGCCGAGGCGGCCAATTTAATCCGCCCGGAATCCGTCGAGACCAGACACTGAGACTATGCCGAATACGTCTGAAACAGTTCGCGTGACGATCGACGGCCACACCATTAGCGTGCCGAAAGGCACCCTGCTGATCGAAGCCGCGCGACGCGTCGGCGCGATGATTCCGCACTTCTGCTACCACCCCAAGCTCAAGCCGGACGCCAACTGCCGCATGTGCTTGGTCGAAATTGAGAAGATGCCCAAGCTCCAAACGGCCTGCAGCACGCCGGTCGCGGAAGGCATGAGCGTCCGGACCGCGACGACGGTCGTGAACGACGCCCATAAATCCGTGCTGGAATTCATTCTGGCGAATCATCCGTTGGACTGCCCCGTCTGCGACCAGGGCGGGAAGTGCGACCTGCAGGACTTTTCGCATCAGTACACCGCGACGACGAGCCGGTTCACCGAGACGAAACGCATTTTCCAGAAGGAATACTTCAGCCCGCTGATCGAAACGCAGATGAACCGCTGCGTGCAGTGCCTGCGCTGCGTCCGGTACTGCGACGAAATAATGGATGTCAAAGCCCTAGCCCCGGTCGGCCGCGGGACGATGACGGAGATCAAGCATTTCGGGGCCCATCCGCTGGATTGCGAGTTCTGCGGAGGCTGCGTGCAGATCTGTCCGGTCGGCGCGATCACCAGTCGCCTGTCCATGTATGAATACCGGCCCTGGATGCTGAAACGGGCCGAGACGATCTGCGGCTATTGCGGCGACGGGTGCCAGATCACCGTCCAGACCAAGACCAATCAGCTGATCGAGGTCAACTCCGCCTACGGCGCCGGACGCAACAACGGCGATCTCTGCGCCAAGGGGTTCTTCGGCTTTCACGCCACCAGCCACCCCGAGCGGCTCACGCATCCCTTGATCCGCAAGAACGGCACCCTGGTGCAGACCACCTGGGAAGAGGCGCTGGAGTTCATTGCCGAGCAAGCCGGCCGGATCAAACAGACGCACGGCGGCCAGGCCTTCGGCGGTCTGATCACCGGCCGATGCACGAATGAGGAGCTGTATCTCTTCCAGAAATTCATGCGGCTGACACTCGGCACCAACCATCTCGACAGCAGCGCCCGGTACGGGCAGATGAACAGCATACAGGCCATGCGCCGGGTGCAGGGGACGACTCGCTGGACCGTGACCTTCGAGGATCTCGGAGCCGCCGATGTCCTGTTACTGGTCGGCACGAACATCACGGAAACGAATCCGATCACCGGGCTTGCCATCAAAGAAGCGGTCAAGAAACGACAGGCGACGCTGGTCACCATCGAATCGCTGCTACCGGCGATCGGCACGATCAGCAACATCGCGAATCTCTCGCAGCACCATTTCTGCGTATCACCCACGCTGTTCCGTACCGCCATCCTCGGCTTGCAGAAAGCCGTGGTCGAACAGAATCTGGTGACCGCTGACCTGACGCAACAACGCGCGAGCTTCGTCACGGCCGTCACGGCACGGTTGCAACCACTGTCCTGGCAGGATATCCAGGCCGCCACGGGAGCAGGCCAGGAAGCCTATGCCGCCGCCGCGCAGGCGCTGGCCAAAGGGAAGCGCGTCGTCGTCGTCACCGGACAGGGCCTCTTGCGCAACGACCAGGGCTATGCCGGCGCCATGAATCTGCTGGATCTGCTGCTCCTCCTGGGGAAGCTCGATCAGCCGGGATGCGGGCTGGCTCCGCTGGCGGAAGAAAACAACGACCAGGGCGCGATTGAAATGGGCGCGGTCGCCGAATTCCTGCCGGGTCCGGTCGATGTAACCGATACAAGCGGACGAGACCGGGTCGTGGATATCTGGAAAGAAGCGCCACCGTCTACTGCTGGCCATACACTGATCGACATGCTGGCCCACGCCAAATCCGGCCAGCTTAAAGCGATGTTCATCGTCGGCGAAAACCCTCTGGCCAGCCTGCCGGCTCCGCTAGAAGTGCGCGAGTCGCTCGACAAGCTGGAACTGCTGGTTTGCCAGGAACTCTTCTTGACCGACACCGCCGCACTGGCCCATGTCGTCCTGCCGGTCTGTTCGTCGCTCGAAAAAGACGGCACCTTTACCAATACGGAAGGTCACGTCCAGGCGGTCCGACAGACCGTCGAGCCGGTCGGCGAAGCCCGTCCGGATTGGGAAATCTTCTCCGCCCTCTCGGGGTTGCTCGGGACCCCGCTGGACTATAGCGAGAGCCGTGAAATCCTGAAGGAGATTCGCGGTCTGATCCCGGGATACGGCTCCTTAGGACCGGCTCCGGTCCCTGCGAAAGTCGATCGCGCGACCATGGATCGCTATCTCAGCCAGGGCTTTGAACGCGATCTCGCCGAACGCTATCAGATGCCACGCACACCGTCCCGGCCGGACGGGACCGTACAGATTGAACTCGTGCAGAGCTTGTTCCACTCGGGCAAGTTGTCGACCAAGTCGAAGGGGCTGATCCAAATCGAAGGCCGAAGCTCGTTGCGCCTCAGCCCACGCGATGCCGTTCGTTTTGGCCTGGTCGACGGCAACCGCGTCCGTCTCTCGAATTCGCAGGGCGAAGTGACCGCGGAAGTCAAAGTCGCGGACCGGGTGCCGGAAGGCCATGCCTGGTTCCCGGACCATTTCAGCCAGGAAGTGAATAGACTGTTTGCCTGTGTCGTTGATACCGAGACCAAGGTGCCGTATATCCGGACCACCTCGGTCTCGATGGTGAAAGTGTCGTGAGAAAACTGTGTCGATGTTGACGGTCGCTAATCCAGGGGTGTCATCGTGACTGAACTCAGCTTGCGTCTCGCTGTCTCGCTCGCACAAATCGCCGCGGTCATGGGCATTGTGATGCTCACCGTGATGATCCTGACGCTCGCCGAGCGGAAAGTGCTCGGATGGATGCAGGATCGGATGGGCCCCATGGAAGTCGGCCCCTACGGCATTCTTCAGCCGATCGCCGACGGCCTGAAGCTCTTCTTCAAAGAAGACATCGTCCCGGCCGGCGCCAATAAGTTCCTGTTCAGCCTCGCGCCGATTCTGGCGATGGTCTCTGCGTTGATCGGCTTTGCGGTTATTCCCTTCGGCCCCGATCAGACGATCGAGGTCTTCGGCATCACGATCAAGCCTTTCATCATCAGCGACATCAACATCGGGATTCTCTACATTCTGGCCTTTGCCTCGATCGGCGCCTACGGGATCATCCTGGGCGGCTGGGCCTCCAACAGCAAGTACTCGCTGCTCGGCGGACTCCGGTCGGCGGCGCAGATCATCAGCTACGAATTGAACGTCGGCCTGGCCATCGTGGGCGTCCTCATCATGGCCGGCTCGCTCAGCCTGGTGAAGATCACCGACGCGCAGGCGGGCGGTTTCTGGCATTGGTACGTGTTCGCCTTTCCGGCTCCGCAGATTTTCGCATTCGTCGTGTACGTGATTTCAGCCGTCGCGGAAACGAACCGCGTGCCCTTCGACCTGCCCGAAGCCGAAAGCGAGCTGGTGGCCGGCTTCTTCACCGAATACAGCGGCATGCGGTTCGCGTTCTTCTTCATCGCGGAATACGCCAACATGGTGTTGGTCTCCTGCGTCGCCGCAGCCCTGTTCCTCGGCGGATGGAATGCGCCCTATCCCGGCACCATTCTCGCGCATATCGGACTGGAGCCCTTCGCCTGGATCGAAGGGGTGGCTTGGTTCACGGTGAAAGTGTACGGATTCCTGTTTCTGTTCTTCTGGCTGCGCGCCACGCTCCCGCGTCTGCGCTACGACCAGCTGATGAAATTCGGCTGGAAGGTCATGCTCCCGATCGCGTTGGCCAACATCGTGGTGACCGCCATCGCGATGTACATCTATAACCAGTTCAAGTAAGACCGCCGACGACTATGGCCCAGGCAACGACGACAGAGCGCTTCCTCGGTTGGCTCAAGACCATGACGTTCTACGAACTCCTGGTCGGGATGAAAGCCACGATGTCGCATCTCATTCACTACAAGCCCATCACGCTGCAGTACCCGCATGAAAAGCGGACCCTGCCGGACAACTACCGCGGCATGCTTGCGCTCCTGCGCTACGACGACGGGACGGAGAAATGCGTCGGATGCGACCTCTGCGAAGCCGCCTGCCCGTCGCGCGTGATTCGTGTCGTGAGCGCGGAAGTTCCGGAGGAGCCTACGAAGCGCTACTCCAAAGAATATTACATGGACATGACCCGCTGCCTGTTTTGCGGCATGTGCGTCGATGCCTGTCCGGTCGATGCGCTTGCCATGACCAGAGAGTTCGAGTGGGCGGTCTACGACAAGCGCGACCTCCAGTTGAACAAACAGCAACTGCTCGCCATCGGCGACCGGTCGTTCCCCGTCCGCGAGAAGCGGCTGGAACTCCAGCACCCGAACGTCGCCTTCTTTAATGTGGCGTTCAAGCACGTGCCGCAGAAACCGAATTGAGGCCGGGCCGTTGATGGGGCCCCGGCTCTCACGCGGGGCCGCCGGGCTGTGATGAATCTGTGCCCGTCAGACGACTGGGCACGGCCCTAGAGGAAACGACGTGGACCACTTGTTTTTTGGATATTTCGCCGGCGTGATCGCTCTGACGGCCCTGCTCGTCGTGGCGTTCAAGAATCCGATTTACAGCGCCCTCTCGCTGCTCATCATGTTTTTCCACGTCGCAGGGCTGTACGTGACGCTGCACGCCGAATTTCTGGCCGCCGTTCAGATCATTGTCTATGCCGGCGCCATCCTGGTCCTGTACCTTTTCGTCGTCATGCTGCTCAACCTCAAGACGGACGATCGCTATCACAGTCAGTGGCGGGCCGCCGCATTTGTCGGCGGGCCGTTGCTCGTCGAATTCTTCGTGCTCCTGGCCGGCAGCCTGTCCGCTCCGCCTGCCGCCTTGCCTCGGGTGGATATCGAGACCGGAGACAACACGCTGGCGATCGGAGAAACCCTCTTTTCGACCTACTTATTTCCGTTTGAAGTAGCCTCGCTCATCCTGCTGGTGGCCATGATCGGCGCCATCGTGCTGGCGAAGCGAGAAGTCCCGGAGACGCCTGCGTCATGACGATCCCGATTACCTACTATCTGGTCTTGAGCGCCATCGTCTTTCTGACGGGCCTGGTGGGGGTGCTCATCCGCCGCAACATCATCGCGATTCTGCTGTCGGTGGAATTGATGCTGAACGCCACGAACATCAACTTCGTGGCCTTCTCCGAACATCTGCGCGATCTGGGCGGACAGGTCTTCGTCTTTTTCGCCCTCACCGTGGCGGCCGCCGAAGTGGCGGTCGGATTGGCGATCATCATCGCGCTGCACCGGTCCAAAGACACGATCAACGTAGAGCAGTTCAATTTGCTGAAGTGGTAACTCGACGATGTATGCGCTGATTCCATTGCTCCCGCTGGCCGCCTTTCTCGTTCTGGGCCTGGCCGGCAACCGTATCAAGGAACGCGCGCACCTCGTCGCCGTGCCGGCGGTGGTCCTGTCGTGGTTCCTCTCCATGTTCGCATTCTTTGAAGTGGCCCAGGGCGCTCCGATCAACCAACCGCTCTATACCTGGCTGACGTCCGGCCATCTCGACGTCCACATCGGACTCTATCTCGACCGCCTGACCGTCGTGATGCTCCTGCTGGTCACGACCGTCAGTTCGCTCGTCCACATCTACACCATCGGCTACATGCACGGGGATGCGGGCTATGCCCGCTTCTTCAGCTACATCGCCCTGTTCACGTTCTCGATGCTGATGCTGGTGCTGGCGGACAACTTGTTACAGTTGTTCGTCTTCTGGGAAGCGGTCGGGCTCTGCTCGTATCTCTTGATCGGCCATTGGTATGAACGCGCCCCGGCCTGCGCCGCCGCGACCAAAGCGTTTCTCGTCAATCGCGTGGGAGACTTCGGCTTCATGCTGGGCCTCCTGCTGGTCTGGTACTCCTTCGGCTCGCTGAACTATCTGGACATTTTTCCCGCAGCCCATGAAGCGGCCAACCTGACGATGAATGTGCTGGGCCCCTTCGGCGGAACCTGGAATGTGTCGGTATTTACGTTGATCTGCCTGCTGTTGTTTACGGGCGCCGTCGGCAAATCGGCGCAGGTGCCGCTGCATGTTTGGCTGCCGGATGCCATGGAAGGCCCGACACCCATTTCTGCGTTGATTCATGCCGCCACGATGGTGACCGCCGGCGTCTTCATGGTGGCCAGACTGGCTCCCCTCTACAACTTGTCGCCGACCGCCATGACCGTGGTCGCGCTGGTCGGAGCCGCCACGATGGTGCTCGGCGCGACCATCGCGTTGACCCAGACCGACATCAAACGCGTCGTTGCTTACTCGACCGTCAGCCAACTCGGCTACATGGTCATGGCCTGCGGTCTCGGCGCCTACGGCGCCGGCATGTACCATTTGCTGACGCACGGCGCCTTCAAGGCCTTGCTCTTCCTGGGCTGCGGCTCGGTGATCATCGCGCTCCACCATGAACAGGATATGCGCCACATGGGCGGCCTGAAAGACAAGCTGCCGGTCACCTACTGGACGTTCATCGTCGGCTCGCTGGCATTAGCCGGCTTTCCGTTAACCGCCGGCTTCTTCAGTAAGGACGATCTGCTGATCTCGGCCTGGTCCTCCGGCCCCCTTGGTCAAGTGCTCACCGTACTGGGATTGCTGACGGCCCTGATGACCGCGTTCTATAGCTTCAGGCTGGTCTTCGTCACGTTCTGGGGTCCCTCCCATGTCGACAAGAAGCACGCCAAGCATGTGCATGAGCCGTCGAACACAATGACCTTTCCGCTGATCGTACTCGCCGTCTTGAGTATCGCGGCCGGTTATGTCGGGATCCCCGAATTTCTCGCCCCGGTGTTTGGCCACGGCGAAGCCGCCGCAGCCCATCACGGCGATGCTGGCTTTGCGATCATGATCGTCGCCACCCTCATGGGTCTGACGGGGATTGCCGGAGCCTATTATGTCTACGTGTTGAATCCACAGCTGCCGGATCAATTCGCTAGCCGGTGGAAAGCGTTGTACGAAGGCTCGTTGAATAAGTGGTATGTGGACGAGGCCTATGATCGCGCGTTCGTGAAGCCGACATTGGCGGTCGCCACCGACATGTGGAAGCGGATCGACGTGGCCGTGATCGACGGCGCAGTGAACGGCATCGCCCGCGGGATCGCCTGGGGCGGATGGCTGTTGCGCCTGGTTCAAAGCGGACAGACGCAGCACTATGCGCTCGCGATGGCGCTCGGCATGGTCATTTTGGTGACGGTCTTTTTGGTGTTCTGAGGTCCTATGCAATCGGGCGGATTTCCCTGGCTGACATTGCTGATCTTCCTGCCGCTGGCAGGCGCGGCCGCGCTGTTCTTCGTCAAGGAGACCAATGTCCGGATGGTGGCCCTAGGGGTCACGATCGCCAATTTGCTGATCTCGCTCCCCCTCTGGTGGCTGTTCGACGCCTCATCGAGCCAGATGCAGTTTGCCGAGAATGTGGTATGGATCACGTCACCGCCCATTCATTACCACTTGGGATTGGACGGGATCAGCCTGCCGCTCATTTTGATGACGACCCTGCTCATGCCGCTCTGCGTGGCGATTTCCTGGCGTTCGATCGACCAGCGGGTTAGCAGCTTCATGGCCATGCTGCTCATCATGGAAGGCGCCATGATCGGCGTCTTCGCGGCGTTGGATTTTGTGCTCTTCTATGTGTTCTGGGAAGCGATGCTGATCCCGATGTATCTTCTCATCGGAGTGTGGGGCGGACCGAATCGGCTCTACGCCGCCATCAAGTTCTTCCTGTATACGCTGGCCGGAAGCATCCTGTTATTAGTGGCGATTCTGGCCCTGTATTTCCAGGGCGGCCACACCTTCGACATCGTGCAACTCAGCCAGCAAGCCTATTCACCCAGGCTTCAGTTCTGGCTCTTCATCGCATTCTTTGCCGCCTTTGCGGTGAAGGTCCCGATGTTTCCGTTCCACACCTGGTTGCCGGACGCCCACGTCGAAGCGCCGACCGCCGGCAGCGTGATCCTCGCGAGCGTCCTGTTGAAGATGGGCACCTATGGGTTTCTGCGATTCAGCCTGCCCATGCTCCCGGACGCCTCAAAAGACTTCACACCCATGATCGTGGCCCTGTCGATCATCGCCATTGTGTACGGCGCCTATATGGCCCTGGCCCAGGCGGACCTGAAGAAACTCATCGCCTACTCCAGCGTGAGCCACATGGGGTTTGTGACGCTCGGCCTCTTCATGTTCAATCAGCAAGGCATCGAAGGCGCCGTGATGCAGATGGTCAACCACGGCATCACCACCGGCGGCCTCTTCCTCTGCGTGGGCGTGATCTACGAACGGACGCATAGCCGGCAGATTGCCGACAATGTCGGGCTGACAAAACCGATGCCGCAGTATGCGACGCTGCTGGTGATTTTCTCCCTCTCTTCGCTGGGCCTTCCCGGCACCAACAGTTTTGTGGGTGAATTCCTGGTGTTGGTCGGCACGTTCCTCTGGAGCAAGATCGCGGCGGCCCTCGCTTCGATCGGGATCATCTTAGCCGCAGCCTACATGCTTTGGATGGTCCAGCGTGTCGCTTTCGGGATCCCATCGCCTCAGCAATTGCCGAAATTGACCGACCTGAATCGGCGCGAGATGGCGACACTGATTCCGCTCGTCGTATTGGTCTTCTGGATCGGCTTATTTCCAAATCCGATTCTGAGCCGTATGCACGCCTCGGTCTCCAATGTCGTCGCCCGCGCAACGCATGGCCCGCAGGAGTCTCCGACCTCAACCGGTCAGATCACCCCAGTCGTCGAGCCGGTTCCGGCTCCCCAGACCGTACAGTCGATGGAGGCCCCACGCCCATGATGCTCTCGGCACACGATCTGTTCGCGATTCTGCCGGAGTTACTGGTCGTCTTCGCCGCCTGTGCGGTCCTGGCCCTGGACCCGATCACACCCTCGTCCAAGAAAGACGGCCTGGCCTGGCTCAGCCTGGGCACCATGGCCATTTGCATGGGATTGACCGCCGCGCGTTTCGGCTCGCCGACGACGGCCTTCGGCGGGCTGGTGGTGATCGACAATTATTCCTGCTTCTGGAAGCTGCTCCTCTATTTCGTGACCGGATTGACGATTCTGCTGTCCTTCCCGTATCTGAAAGAGGAACGCATCTATCTCGGCGAGTACTATGGATTCATCCTCCTCGCCCTCTCCGGCATGATGGTCATGGTCTCAGGCGCCGATCTGCTGACCATCTACCTCGGCACCGAACTCATGTCTCTCTCCCTCTATGTCATGGCCGGCCTCAAGCGGGGAGAGGCGAAGTCGCTCGAAGCCTCGGCCAAGTACTTTGTGCTCGGGGCCTTTTCATCCGGCATTCTGCTTTATGGAATCTCGCTGCTGTACGGATCGGCCGGCAGCACGCAACTCCCGGCCATCGCCGCCGCGATCGCCGGACGGAGCCTGGACGATCCCTTGCTCCTCTTCGCCACGATCCTCATCGCCGTAGGGTTCAGCTTCAAGCTGGCCGTCGTGCCCTTCCATATGTGGACGCCGGACGTGTACCAGGGCGCCCCAACCTCCGTCACGGCTTTTATGGCGGTGGCCTCGAAAGCCGCCAGCTTCGGCGCCTTCATGCGGGTCTTCGTCGAAGGACTCGGCGGCGTGCGGGCCAACTGGTCGTTGATGTTCCTGCTGCTCTGCATTGGAACCCTGATCCTGGGCAACATCGTCGCGCTCGTGCAAACGAACGTGAAACGCATGCTCGCCTATTCGAGCATTGCCCACGCAGGCTATGCCCTGATCGGCGTCGTGGCCGCCGGCCGACTGGCTCCGGCGGAAGCCTCATCCGCCGTTTCAAGCGTCATGCTCTATATTGCCCTGTACGCCTTCATGACCTTCGGCGCCTTTACCATCATTGCGATGTTGCGGAAGGGCGGCCTGGAGGGCGATGAGATCGAAGATTTCAGCGGCCTGGCAAAACGCCACCCGTTCGCCGCGCTCCTCATGATGGTCTTCATGGTTTCACTGGCCGGCATCCCGCCGACGGCCGGCTTCATCGGTAAATTCTATGTCTTCATGTCGGCCGTACAGGCAGGACTCACATGGCTGGCGGTACTGGCCCTGGTCTTTGCGGCAATCTCTGCCTATTTCTACCTGCGGCTGGTGATGGTGATGTACATGCGGGAACCGGAAGCGGTCACCGCACTATCGCCCAGGTTTGTGTCATCCCCGGCTCTCTCCATTGTGCTGGCCTGTGCCATCGCAGGTGTGGTGTTCTTCGGATTCTATCCCGATCCGATTGTGAACCTGGCTACCCAAGCCGCCCTCACGCTGAAATAGCGCTTCCGGTTCACCAAATAGGGTGCGCCCCGGGGAAACCCGTGCTAGGCTGACGTTCGTCGAGAGACAACGCTGCGCCAGACACGCCCATCGCACGCATCCTGGACTGAAACATGATGCAAGCCGTCCGGTTTATTCTCGATCTACTCAAAGCCTTCCAGCGCCACGGCTGCGCCAGCCTGGCAGCCTCTTTGGCGTTTTTCTCACTCCTCTCCCTCTTTCCCCTCGTGTTTCTACTGCTCTACGGCATCAGCTTTCTCGTGAGCCAAGATGTGATCGGCGAGCAGTTCCTCTTGAGCTTTCTGAAAGGCTTTCTCCCGTCGCTGGGTGAGCGCCTGGCTGAAGAGCTGCATCGCATCAGCGTGCTGGAAAGCGTGCGGTGGGCCGTCTTTCTGTCGTTCGCCTGGTTCGGAGCCCTGGTGTTTTACGAATTGGACTACGCGCTGAATGTTGTCTTCGAAAGCACCTGGAAACGTCATCCCCTGATCTCGACGGCGATTTCAGTCGCCTCACTGGGTGCCACCGGCCTGCTTCTGATCATTTCCTATGTGGCGACACAGATTATCAATTTCCTGACCAGCTACGTTCCTCAGCTGTGGGGACTGGATCTGGTGGCGCTGGCCGCGCATGATTTTCTGCTGACCTACACCATCCCCTTCGGCCTGGCCTTTTTGACCGTCACCGGTTTGTACCGGTTCGTCCCGCGCCGGCCCCCGCAATGGCGGGAAGCCATGATCGGCGGCATCACGTTCGGCCTGCTGTGGGTGGCGGCCAAACTGCTGTTCGTCACCTATAGCGGCTATGCCACGGTCTATGTGCGGCTGTACGGTTCACTCCTGGAGATCGTCCTCATGCTGCTGTGGGTCTACTACTCGGCCGTCCTGCTGCTTTTCGGCGCGGTCGTGGCCCACAAGCTCCAGCAGCATGCCCAGGCCACTCCCCCTCCAACGGCTCCACCCGCGGCTGCCTAGTCACTGCCAAATCCAGCGGGATGCTCAAAAAGTTTGTCCAGCAAGGCCGCAGCGAGTGAAGGGCCGAGGAGGTACAGACCAAGCTTCGCTTGATCCGCTCGCTTCGATCATCTGCGAGCGGAGAGGTCCTTTGCCTCACGTAATATTCTCCGTACGTTGAGGGTCTGAACGATGCGAGAACGCCGCTGGCGGACTTTTTCAGCATCCCGCCAATGCAACTTCCGGCCTTTTCCTAGGCGATCCCTTCCTTCCTCGATACAATGGCTTCCGGCCATAAAAGGAGCGGCATGTCGGACGACTTCGGCAAAGAACTGTTAATGCTGGGCGGGACCATCGCGGGCTTTGTGGCAGCGTTGCTCACGGTCCTCGAAAAGATCCTCGACTTTCAGACCCGTATGCACGGCAAGAAAGAGGCGAAGGGATCGTCCCGGCCTGAGCGAGCCGTGCCAGAATCGCCCTCCACCATCGACTTCTTCTCTTCCAAACCCCTGCGTGGATCGTCCTATCTCCTCTTGTATGAAACCAGTGTGATCGTCGCCGCCGGCGTCTTGTTGAACTATGTCGGTCTCACGCTCAGCCGCCATATGGAAAGCATTCTCTTCCTGGATATGACCGGCACGGCCCTGGTCGCATTTCTCTTGGGCCCTTGGTGGGGCGCGATCGTCGCGCTGCTCTCGAACTCCGTCGTGAACTGGCTGCTGTATCCGGAAGCCGGCGCCGATGTCGTGATCTTCCCCTGGTCGCTCGTGAATATGACCGGCGCACTCTTCTGGGGCGTCATGGCGAGACAACCTGGTTTCCAAAAGTATGTGCGGACGGCCAAGAGCTCCGCCCTGGCCCATAGCTGGTTTCTGTTGAGTTTCGGGCTCGTCGGGGCAGTGGTCATGAGCATCCCCGGCACACTCGTGCAGGCAGCCCTGAATGAACGCACCGTCTTCGCGTTGAATCCTGAGGTGGCGGAAGCACTCAGCGCGCGCGTGATCCAGTGGGAAACCGTCGTGCGAGGTTCCATTGAGACGATGCTGGGCGTGCAATGGGGAGAGAGCATCAGCTGGTATGTAGTGAACTGGTTCCAGAACATTGTCCGGTACATTCCGGACAAGACCATGAGCGCGGCCATCGCGCTCGTGGTGCTGAAGTACGGCTATCCGTTGTTTGAGCAGGAATTGATCCATGGCGGCCCTGAAAAAGAACCGCCCGGCGATGAGCGTGTGCTGCCGTTGGTCCTCGGCCTGCTCTATGCGCCGTCCTATGCGACGCTTATCAGCAGCGAGAGCTATGCCGGCATGCAGTTCTGGCCGCTTTGGTCGCTGCCCTGGCTCTTTATTGTGATGGGCTACTTCAAGCTGCGCTATTGGGGGGCGACGGATGAGATGTTACACGAAGCCCGCCTCGAACGCGCGGAGCGCTATGCCCGCGCACTCAAACCGATCGGGAAGGAGCCGTCCTATGAATTCTGCCGGCGACTGACCTTCGTGACGCTCGTCGCCAGCCTTATCTTTGCCCTGTGCCTGCCCATCCTTTTAATGGACTTCTATCGCGTCACCTTCAAATTCTTCTGCGTGGTCTACGGCTTTCTGCTCGTCGTTCACCTCATCCGCGTCGCCATCGCCCAGAATATTTCCGTGGCAAGATCGGAGTGAGCGGTGACGCGTCGTCCGTATCGCGTCACACGCAAGAGTGACGTTACGCTTTGTGCAGCTGTAGGTAATGCACGATCGCTGAATGGGTGACGAGCCCGATGACCTGGCCCTCTTGCACGACGACCAAGCGATCCAGTCCTTCCTGACTCATCCGCTGCATCGCCTCCAACACCGGCACATTCGGTTCAATCGTCAAACCGGGCGACGTCGGACGCATGATCTGTCCAATCTGCTTCCACGCCCAGAGCGGTTGGGCTACGGCTTGGATGTCAGTCACGGTGACGAGGCCGACCAACTCCCCGTTTGAAACGACGGGAAATCCTCCGTACCCATGCGGGACAAAAAACTGGTTCACGGCGTCTTCGACCGTGCACGCCGGTGGAATCACCACGACGGTCCGTACCATGAGATCGTGAACGGGAACGGCTGCCAATGACTGGCGCAAGCGGGCCTGCCGACGACTGGCCAGCGCGGTCGCGAAGAGGAACGTGGCCACGAGGATGATCCAGCTGCCGTCGGAGGCCATTGATCCCGGCAGATCCCCGCTGAGCGCGGCGATGACGACCATCACGCCGGCCAATCCGAATAAGACGCCGAATACCAGCCCGACCCACGAGGCTTGGACGGTCGCCCGATAGAAATCCTTCCCCCAAGCCCAGAGCCCGGCGCGCAAGACCCGGCCACCATCCAGCGGGAATCCTGGAATCAAATTGAACAGACCGAGTTGTAGATTCACAAATCCCAACAGGCTGCCGAGCATCATCAATCCTCGCCATCCGGTAGCCTCGCCGGCCAGTCCGGCCAACTCCACCGCTCCCAGGCACAACGCACCGAGCGCCACGCTCACGGCCGGACCGGCAATGGCGATCAGAAATTCCGCGCGCGGGTGCGGCGGCTCCTCCCGCATATGCGCGACGCCGCCGAAGATGAAGAGCGTGATTTGGCTGATGGCGATCCGATAGGTCAACGCGACGTAGGCATGTCCCAACTCATGGAGCAGGACGGACCCGAACAACAGAACTGCCGCGACGGCCCCCATCGCCCAGTAGCGCTCTTCGGACAATCCGGGTAGATTGGCCGGCAAATATCCCGAGGCCAGGCTGGAGGTCACCAGGAAAAAGACGAGAAACCAGGACGCATGGACGCGAATGGGAATGCCCAGCGCACGACCGATTTCCCAAGAGCCCAGTTGCATGCCTGCACCGTAACAGCGAACGCCGCACGCGGTCAATTTATCTTCACTCGGCTTGAGGTATACTTGTGCGCATGTCACCCAGAACGTTCCCATGGATATTGAGCGCCCTCCTCATTGGAAGTCTGGGAGCATGGCCGTCTTCCGACGCGATGGCCCAGGTCATCAAATCAGGTCCGCCCTCCTGCCCGGGCATCGCGCTGACGTTCGATCTCTGTCCCGTAAGAAAAAGCCCAGGCTATGACCAGGCGCTGGTCGACTACCTGATCCAACACCAAATCCCCGCTACGTTCTTCATGTCCGGCAAATGGATTGCGAAGCATGACGCCGAAGTGGAGCATCTCCTGGGAATCCAATTCTTTGAAGTCGGCACCCACGGCGAAGTCCATGCGCATCTGCCCATGCACAATGCCGAGGAGCAGCAGAAAGAAATTCACGCCCCGGTCAGGCTCCTCAACGAGCACTATGCCCACGAGGCGACACTGTTTCGTCCTCCTTATGGGGAATATAACGACACTACGGTCGATGTCGTGAAACTCCTCGGCCTGCGTTTCATTCAATGGAGCATCGAGTCGGGCGATCCCGATCCGACGCTGACGGCGGACCAGATCCTGGCCCGCATCGAGAAACGCGCCAAACCCGGGAGTATCGTCGTGCTGCATGCCAACGGCAAAGGCAAGCAGACCAGAGCGGTGATAGAACGACTGACCACTGAGGTGCTCCCGCGAAAGTCGTTGAAACCTATGACCGTGAGCGAATTGTTGGCCTGCAAACAAAAGCATCCATGAGCACCCCCCACATCAGATCCATGCAGGCCGCCGACCGCGACGCTGTGGTGCAGTTCCTCGCGGACTCAGATCCATGGAAAACGCTGGGCTATACCAGCCCAGACTGGAACCGGATCTTTGCGCCGATCCCCCAGGGACGGGACGCAATTGTTGCCTTGGTGGCCGACAAAGTCGCAGGCGTGGCCCTCATCCGGGAAAAGTTTTTGCTGGGAGATTATCTGGAACTGCTCGGAGTGGCCCCATGGGCGAGACAATCCGGCGTCGGCGGGGCGCTCCTGGCTCACGTAGAGCACGCAGTCTTCGCGAGAACCAAGAACCTGTTTGCCTGCGTCTCCGATTTCAACGGACCGGCGAGGGCCTTCTACAAGAAACACGGTTTTCAGGAAATCGGCCCTATGCCGGACTTTTTGATACCAGGCAGCGCAGAAATGCTCCTGCGAAAAACGGCCGGACCGGCACGAAAAGGCGGATGATTCAATGAAAGTCACCAAACTTCTCCACACCAGAATGCGCGTCAGCGACATGGCACAGACCATCGCATTCTATACCGGCGTACTGGGCCTTGAGGTCATCGAACGGAAGACCTCGCCTCGCGGATCACACCTCGCCTTCTTGAAAGTGCCCAACAGCGACGAATTGATCGAACTCACCAGCTTTCCTCCGAGCGGGCCCGTGAAGGTGCAGGAAGATCTGGTCCATCTCGCCTTTCAGGTCGACAGCCTCGACGACACCATTGCCTCCCTGACAGCCAACGGCGTCAAGGTCACGGACGGCCCGACCCAGACATCGTCCGGCAGCCGCTTTCTCTTCATCGACGCCCCCGACGGCTATGAGATCGAGCTCATCGAACGGCCCCGCGGCGTAAAAATCGTCTAGCAGCACCAACCCCTTTTCCTGCTCTACTCCTTCGTGCTACGTTTCTCGCCCGACTCGATTCCAAAGACACTCAAGAGGAGCCTCTGCATGAAGAACGGATTTTTTCGCGGTCACGGCCTCGGTAACGACTACATTGTGATGGACCCCAAGGAGCTGACCTTCAAGCTCACGCCCAAGAACATCAAAGCGGTCTGCGATCGCAATTGGGGCCTGGGCAGCGACGGCATTCTCGGGCTCGTCCCGAGCAAGAAAGCCGATTTCGGCCTGCGCATTTACAACCCGGACGGCAGCGAAGCGGAGAAGTCCGGCAACGGCCTGCGCATTTTCGCCCGCTACCTGCATGCCACCGGAAAGACGAAGAAGAAACATTTTACCGTCGAGACGAAGGGCGGCCTCGTCACGATCGATTTGCACATCGATCGCCATGGCGATGCGAGTGCCGTGACCGTCGAGATGGGGCAGGCCACCTTCAAGCCGGCGGCCCTTCCCTGCACCATGGCCGTCGAGGAATTAATTCAGCAGCCGATCGACGCGGCCGGGCACACGTTGTCCTTCATGGGCGTGAGCGTCGGGAACCCCCATTGCGTAGTCTTCAAGCAGGCGGGAGAATCCTGGTCGCGCGAAGATCTCCTCAAGCTCGGCCCGGTTCTGGAGAACCACGCGCTCTTCCCAAAACGGACGAATGTCCAATTGGCCGTCCCGACCGGCCCCAAAGAGATCTTCATCTTGATCTGGGAGCGCGGCGCCGGAGAGACGCAAGCATCCGGATCCTCCTCCTGTGCCGCCGCCAGCGCGGCGGTTCGCCTGGGTCTGGTGAAGAGTCCGGTCACGGTCAAGATGCCGGGCGGCACGTTGAATATCGAAGTGGCGAAAGACTTTTCCCTCACGATGAAGGGACCGGTGGCCGAAGTCGCGCGCGGCACCCTGAGCCCGTCGTTCCTCCGCACGCTGAAGTAAGCGCAGCAGTTGCCGTCATTCGTCAAACGGGAAAATAAAGGACTGCGGTTCTTGCTATTCTTACGATTGACGGATGACGTATGACGACCGACTCACTCCAATCCAAACTCGATCACCTGCCAGACAACCCGGGCGTGTACCTCTTTAAGGACCAGTCCGGTGAATTGCTTTACGTCGGTAAAGCCGCCTCGCTCGCCGACCGTGTCCGTTCCTACTTTCAGCGCGGCGCGGACCATTCTCCGAAAACCACGCTGCTCGTCGGCCAGATTGCCGATCTCGAAACCATTGTCACCCGCTCGGAACTTGAAGCCCTCATCCTTGAGAGCAATCTCATCAAACGCCATCGGCCGCGGTTCAATGTGGTGCTGCGCGACGACAAGCAGTATCCCTACCTCCGTCTGCCGATCAAAGACCGCTTTCCACGGCTCTCCATCGTCCGCCGGGTCCAGAAGGACGGCGCGCTGTACTATGGCCCCTATACGCCGGCCGGCGCGCTCCGTGAGACCTTGAAGGTCATCAAGAAATCGTTCCCTCTCGCCACCTGCACGATCGACATCGACGGCACCGCCGAGCGGGCCTGCCTGGAATTTGAAATCAAGCGCTGCATGGCGCCCTGCACGGGGAACCAATCGCAGGAAGACTATTTCAAGATAGTCGGCCAGGTCCGCCAGTTCCTGGAAGGCCGCGACCATGAACTGCTGGACGATCTTCGCGCCCAGATGGAAGCGGCCGCCGAGCGGGAGGAGTTTGAGGAGGCAGCCCGACTGCGCGATCGACTCTTCAAAATCGAGCGCACGCTGGAGAAGCAACGCATCACCCAGACGGCGGCAACCGACCAGGATGTGATCGGCCTCGCGCGACAGGGCACCGCCGTTGATCTGCAATTGCTCTTTGTCCGAGGCGGGCTGCTCATCGGACGGAAAGATTTCTTCTGGCCGCAATCGGCCGATGTGAGCGATGAAGATCTGGTCCGGTCGGCCATCGAGCAGTTTTACAACAAAGACGGCCAGCCGCCCAAAGAACTGCTGGTGCCCACCGCGCTCGCCGACGCGGAACTGATCGAGCAATGGCTGAGCGACAAACGGGGCTCCGGCGTAAAGGTCCTCGCCCCGGAACGGGGGACGAAGCACCAATTGGTCCTGCTGGCGGAAGAAAATGCGGCGGCCTCGGCCGCCAACCATCTGCGCGATGAAGCGCTCGACAGGCAGGCGGTTGAAGATCTAAAGCGATTGCTGCATCTGGAGAAAGCGCCCCGGCGTATCGAGGGGTTCGACATCTCCAATACCATGGGCAATCAGTCGGTCGCCTCGATGATCGTGTGGGAAGACGGCCAGATGAAAAAGGCGGATTATCGTCGTTTCAAAATCCAGACGGTCATCGGCGCCAACGATTTTGCGAGCATGCAGGAAGTGGTAGCCCGGCGGTATGGAGACTCGGAACATCTCGCCCGACCTGACCTGATCCTGATTGACGGGGGCTTAGGACAATTGGCCGCCGCCATGGAAGGGCTGAAACAGGTCGGCCATGGAGATCAAGCCATCATGGGTCTCGCCAAGGCCCGTGGCGAAAAAGACGAGCGCATCTTTCTCCCCGGCCGCAAGAATCCTATCTTACTCAGACCGAATACCCCAGCCACGCACCTCGTCCAACGCATTCGGGACGAAGCCCACCGGTTCGCCATCACCTATCATCGCAAGCTGCGCGGCAAGGCCTTCACCGCGTCCAAGCTGGATCAGATCATCGGCATCGGCGAAATTACGCGCACCAAACTGCTCAAGGAATTCGGGAGTCTGGAGGGGATCGCTCAGGCCACGGATGCCGTTCTTCATGCCGCGGGATTGGCCCAGGAGACCATCGTCAAGCTCCGTTCCGCCTTGCCATAGGCACCATGCTCCCCAGACCTGTACTGGTATGGGAGCCTACATTTAGCCTCATGGCCTTACCCCTGATAGATCGAGCTGGATTTCATCCTTTCTATTGTGCTTAACTAGTGTAGTGATTCATGCTGTTCTTGTCTTATCCAGAGCGCTCTTGGCCCGATTCACTTTCGCTAAGATTTCCTGCGCGGATTTGGTCCACACAAAGGGGGTGGGCTGGGTATTGCGGTGGGTCATGTAGGCGTCAATC